>DASYCF010000242.1:0-3351 GCA_036500365.1 Byssovorax sp. | reverse complement strand
CGCGCGCACGACCGCCGAGCAGAAGCTCCGCATCGTGCGCGCGTTCAAGGCCCACGGCCACGTGGTCGCGATGACGGGCGACGGCGTGAACGACGCGCCCGCGCTCCGCGAGGCGCACATCGGCGTCGCCATGGGCCAAGGCGGCACCGACGTCGCGAGGCAGGCCGCCGACCTCGTGCTCGCCGACGACAACTTCGCCACCATCGTCGAGGCGGTGCGCGAGGGCCGCGCCATCTATCGCAACATCCAGAAGTTCATCTTCTTCTTGCTGTCGTCGAACATGGGCCTCTGCGTCGCCGTGTTCGTCGTCGGCTTCACGGGCAAGTGGCCGCCGCTGACGCCGCTCATGATCCTGTGGATCAACCTCGTCACGAACGGCCTGCCTGCGCTCGCGCTCGGCGTCGACCCGCCCGAAGCGCACCTGATGAAGGAGCCGCCGCGCGATCCGAACGAGGGCCTGCTCGGGCGGCGCGACTACCTCGGCATCCTGTACGTCGGCGTCGTGATGGGCGCCGCGGCGCTGTACCTGTACGCGCGCTCGCCGACGGACACGGTGAGCCTCGATCACGCGCGCGCGCTCGCGTTCAGCCTGCTCGCGCTCTCGCCGCTGTTCCACGCGTTCAGCTGCCGAAGCCCGATCCATTCCATCGCGTCGGCGAGGCCGCTCGTCAGCGTGCCGCTGCTCGTCGCGGTCGCGCTCTCGGCGGCGATCCACCTCGTGTCGGTGCTCGTGCCAACGCTGCGACCCGTCTTCCGGACGTACACGCTCGGCGGCGGCGAGTGGCTCGACCTGCTCGCGCTCTCGGCGGCGATCATCCCGGCCGTCGAGCTCGCGAAGTTCGTGTACCGGCGCGCGCGCCCCGAGGAGGCGGCCGGCCCACCGTCGTCGGTCGCAGCGCCGACGGCCTGACGCCAGAGGGAACGACGCGGCGCGGCTCGTCCGCCGGTCGAGCACCCTCCGCGGGTCGCGTGGTAGCGTTGCGGCATGGAGCCCGCGAAGAAGCTCGCATCGCTCGCCGACCTCGAGGCGCTGCCGCGCGGCGTGAAGGGCGAGATCATCGAGGGCGTGCTCTACACGATGACGAGGCCGCGCCCGCGGCACCAACAGGTGGTCTCCGACATCGAGATCGACGTCGGCGCCGCGTTTCGCCGGGGCCGCGGCGGGCCCGGCGGCTGGTGGATCCTGGTCGAGCCCGGCATCGAGCTGCCGGAGGCGGCCGAGTTCTCGCCCGACCTCGCGGGCTGGCGGCGGGAGCGCGTGCCCGAGCTGCCGATCGACGAGCCCTTGCGCGTCGTGCCCGATTGGGTGTGCGAGATCCTGTCGCCGTCCACGACTCGATATGACCTCACGGTCAAGCGACCCTTCTATGCGCGCATCGGCGTGCCGCACCACTGGATGGTCGACGTCGAGGAGCGCGTGCTGACGGCCTATCGCTTGGAAGGCGGCCGCTGGCTCGAGATCGGCGTGCATGGCGACGAGACGGAGGCCCGCATCGAGCCCTTCGAGGCGGTTCCGCTCGACGTGAAGAGCTGGTGGCCGTAGCGCCGACGAGGACGGGCCCGAGCGTCATGGGCGCGGCGGCGATTGAAACCACCACGACGCCAAGGTGCGCCCGAGCAAGAGAAGGAAGCCGTCGATTCTCTCGGCCCACTCGGCGTATTGGCGGTTCAATTCGCGGGCGGCCAGACGTCGCGCACGCGCGACAGCGGGCGGGGCGCCGCGCTGTCACGGAGGTGCTTCTCCCAGTAGGCGACGTCGTGCCAGGCGCCGAACTTCCAGCCCATGCGGCGGAAGAGCGCGCAGCGCGTGAAGCCGAAGTTCGCGTGGAGCCGCTCGCTCGCGGTGTGGCCCGACGTGATGCCGGCGAGCAGCGTCTCGAAGCCTTGCGCCGCGAGCGTCGGGAGCAAGGCCTCGTAGAGGCGCGTGCCGAGGCGCCGGCCGTGGTGGGCGCGGTCGAGGTACACGGTGACCTCCGCCGTCCACGCGTACGCGCCGCGCGCGCGGTGCGGGCCCGCCTTCGCGAAGCCGACGACGTGCGCGCTTTGCTCGGCGACGATCCACGGGTAGCGCTGCTCGGTCGACGACCAGAGGTCGCGCCACAGCCCGAGCGGCTCGGGCTCGACCGCGAAGTTCGCCGTCCCGTGCTCCGCCGCGTCGTTCGCGAGGTCGCACATCCGCGCGACGTCGCCCTCGGTCGCGAGGCGGAGCGCGTACGGCGCGGCGTCGTCGGTCGACATGCGCCGAAAGAGAGCACGCGCGCGCCGGGTCGACAACGCCGGCCGCGCTTGCCGTGACAGCGGCGATTGACCGCGTCGTCGCGCGTGCGTTCATTCTTGCGGCGACCTCTGATACACCGGTGTTTCGCGGCGCTTTCTCGCGCCCGAAGACCAAGAGCCATGCGCCGACTCATCCCCTGCCTCGCGTTCGCCGCTGCGCTCGCGACCGCCTCCGCCGCGCGCGCCGAGGGCACCGCGATGCGCCTCGATCTCGTCGAGCCGAAGAGCATCCACCTCGACGGCGTGCCGAAGGAGTGGAACCAGATGGTCCACTTCGATCAGACGCTCAAGGGCTCGATGGGCAAGCCCGACTGCGACGCGAAGGGCGCCATCGCGTACGACGCGTCGAGCGTGTTCGTCGCCGTCGACGTGACCGACGACGACCTCCGCGCGGGCGGCGATCACGTCGAGCTCGCGATGGGCTTCCCCGGCGGCGTCGTGCACGACGTGCTGATTTACCCGGGCGATCCGGGTAAATCTCCCGGCTCGGTCCGGTTCAAGGGCGGCGGCAGCGTGCCCGGCGCGCGCGTCGTCGAGGCGCCCCACGAGGGCGGCTGGTCGCTCGAGGCGCAGATCCCGTGGGCGAGCTTCCCCGAGTCGCGGCTCGTGCGCGTCGGCATGCGCGGCGCGCTCTTCTTCCACGACGCCGACGGAGGCACGAGCGTGAAGAACCTGGTCGGCACCGCGTCGTCGAACGCGTACGCGTCGCTCCCGCCGCTCACGACCGAGCCCGAGCAGGCGCTGCAGGACGGGCTCATGACCGAGAAGGCCCTCCGCTCGGCGCCGAAGTGCAACCTCGTCGCGAACGTCGTCGGCGACGAGACCAGGGAGCGCGTGCTCGTCTTCGAGCACTACCTCGTCGTGCTCGGCCCGAACTATCGCAAGGGCACCGAGTACTACTTCACCGACCTCGACGCGGAGATCCTCTCGTGCGAGGCGCGCGACGTCACGGGCGATGGCGTGGCCGACATCCTCATCAAGAAGCGCGTCGGCTCGGGCTCGCGCACGCGCGACACGCTGCTGATCATGAGCTTCCTCGGCAACAGCGAGACGCCGACGGCGGTGTTCCAGCAC
>DASYCF010000241.1:0-1821 GCA_036500365.1 Byssovorax sp. | reverse complement strand
TCGCGCGAAGGCCCGCCCCTGTCACGGCGCCGCGGCGGCCTCCTGGGTGACCTCGTCGAGGAGCCGTCGATAGGTGGCGGCCACGCCGTCCCACGAGAGGTTCTCGACCGTGCCGCGCAGCGCCTCGGGTGACCAGGTCTTGTCGAGCGCGGACGCGAGCGCGCGCGACAGCGCGTCGGAGTCCGCGGCGGGCGGCAGCAGGCCGTTTTCCCCGTCGCGGACGAGCTCGGGCACGCCGCCGACGTTCGACGCGACGATCGGCCGGCCCGACGCCAGCGCCTCGAGGATCACGTTGGGGCAGCCCTCGCGCCGGCTCGGCAGGCAGAGCAAATCGGACGCGGCGAGCCACGTGGGGATCTCGCTGTGCAGCCGGCGCCCCGCGAACGTGACGTTCTTCTCGAGCCCGATCGCGGCGACGCGCGCGCGGAGCTCGGCGTCGAGCTCGCCCGAGCCGACGAGCACGACGTCGACGTCGCGGCGGCCCTCGATGCGCACGAGCTTGTCGGCCGCCTCGATGAGCACGTCGCAGCCCTTCTCGGGCTTGACGTTGCCGACGTAGAGCACGATCGGCCGCGCGTGCTTGATGCCGAGGTCCTTGCGCGCAGCGGCCTTGTCGCGCAGGCGAAACTCGGTGCCGTCGACGCCGTTGTGCTGCACGACGAGGCGCGCGCGGTCGACGCCGAGATCGACGCACGCCTCCCCGAGCGCGCGGCTCACGGCGACGACGCGCGCGGCCGAGCGGAGCGCCCAGCGGATCTGCGGCCGCAGGAGGCGGTGCTTCGGCTGCTCGTTGACGTCGCTCCCGAGCACGGTCGCGATGAGCGGCCTCTTCGCCTCACGCGCGAACATCGCGCCCGCGACGATGTCCGGGTACGCCCACGTCGCGAGGACGGCGTCGAACGGGAACTCGCGGCGGAGCCTCCGCACCTCGCGGTGGAGCGACGCGAACACGGCCGCCGCGTGCATCGGCGTGGCGCCGGGCACGGACCAGAAGCTCGGGAACGAGGCCGAGAGCCCCGTCACGCGGTCCTTCTCGCCGAAGAGCATCGCCCTCGGCTGGTCGCGCCGCGACCACCACGGGATGGGTCCGACGACGCGGATCTCGCAGTTCTTCGCGAGCGCGCCGAACGTCTGCTCGTTGTAGACGCCGCGCGTCCGCGCGGTCGCCGACGGGAAGTGGTTCGTGAAGAGGAGCGCCTTCATCGCGTGAGCGAGCGGTAGAGCTCCTCGTAGCGGTCGGTCATGCCCTCGAAGGTGAAGTCCTTCGCGACCTTCGCTGCGCCGGTCGTCGCGAGGCGGTCACGCAGCGACGGATCGGCGGCGAGGCGCGCGAACGCAGTGGCCAGCGCGTCCGCGTCGCCGACGGGGACGACGAGGCCGTCGACCTCGTCCTGCACGAGCTCGGGCACGCCGCCGACCGGCGTGACGACGACGGCGAGCCTCTGCGCCATCGCCTCGAGCACGGCGAGCGGCAGGCCCTCGGTGCGGGACGGGAGCGCGAACACGTCGCTCGCGCCGAGCAGATCGGGAACGTCGTCGCGGAAGCCGAGGAACTTCACCCGGTCGTCGCCGAGGCCGAGCGCCTTCGCGCGGGCCTTCATCGCCTCGAGCTCCTCGCCCTCGCCTACGAAGAGCACGGTCACCGCGACGCCGCGCTCTTTCAGCCTGGCCATCGCGTCGATCGTGACGTCCTGCGCCTTGAGCGATCGGAAGCTCGCGACCTGCGCGATGACGAGGCGCGCGTCGTCGAGGTCGAGCGCGCTCCGCACCTCGGCGCGCGAGCGGACGGGCGCGCGCGGCGTGACGCCGTTGTGGATGACG
>DASYCF010000240.1:0-4268 GCA_036500365.1 Byssovorax sp. | reverse complement strand
TCCGCGAGATAGCGCAGGGCCGTGACGGCGACCTCGGCGGCGACGCGCGGCGCCTCGCCCGCGCGCCACACGACGAGCGCGCTCCGCTTGAGCCACGACACGGCGGCCGCGCGCGCGCCGCCGAACACGACCTCGTTGCCGTCGACCGGCGCGAGATCGGGCTTCACCTCGGCGACCGCGGGCCGACCTCCGCCGTGCGCGTGGACGACGTAGGTGATCTCTTCGCCCTTCGTCTGGTCGTACGCGACGATCTTGAACAGCGCGTCGGCGCCGCGCGCGCTCGTGAACGCGACGCGCGCGGTCATCGGTCCCTTGCGCGGCGCGGGCAGCGTGACGCCGTGTGGAGCGTCGCCGACCGAGAGCGGATCGAGCCAGCGCAGCGTCCACGTGCTCGCGTCGGCCGGCGCGCGCGCGGCGTCGACCTCGAGCACCGCCGCCGCGTCGAGCACGCCGAAGCGCGCGCCGCGGCTCGCCGAGACGTCGCGGTGCGGCGCGTCCTTCGACGGCGCGGGCCGAGCGAGCGCGGCGGGGACATCGGCCGCGAGCGCAGGCGGAGCGTGCGCGCTCGAGGCGCCGCGGCTCGTGCACGCGAGCCATCGCGCGGGCGCGCCGAAGCTCAGCGCCCGATCGGCGAGCGCGGGCGCCCGCGCCGCGTCGACTCGTGCGTCGCGCGGCGCGTCGGCGCGGCCCGCCATCGCCTCGGCCGGCGGTCCCCAGCCGAGCCGCAGCGCCGAGCCGACGTGCGCGCCGGCCGCGCCGACGCGGACCACGTCCATCGGCTCGAGCGCCCGCGCGTTCGCGCGCAGCCACGCGAAATCGAGCACGCTCGGCGGCGCGCCCGCGTCGACCCACGAGGCGCCGCCGTCGCTCGTCACGAGCACGCCGCGCTCCGCGACGGCGACGCCGTGGTCGCCCGCGAGCCGCGCCAGGAACGCGCCCGCGACCCGCTGCGCGCGCGGCGCGTCGCCGCCGGGCGCCCCGATGTACACGACCGGGCCGTCCGCGCCCGCGAGCACGAAGTGGAGCGCGTGATCGACGTCCTCCTGCACGGGGCTCTGCACCTCGACGTGCTCGTCCTTCGGGCCGAGCGTGAGCTTGACGAGCGTACGCTCGCGGCCGTCGGGGCCGAGGGCGACGACGCGCGGGCCGGTCGCCTCGTGGCCGTCTTCGTCGCGCGGCTCGGGGTCGTCGGCCGCGCGCACGCCGCGGAGGAACGCGACGCGCCCGTCGGCCAACGGGCCGGCGCCGCGGCCCTCGAGGTCGAGCTCGTCGTCGTCCGCGCTCTTGACCGTGAGCCACTTGCCGTCGGGCTGCTTCGCGCACGCGACGTCCTCTTTGTCCTCGGCGCCGCACGAGCGCATGAAGAGGAGGCCGCCGCTCGGCGAGCTCCGGAGCTCCGCGTCGCCGTTGCGCATGACGCGCGGCTTGTCGACGACGACGCGCGCGCCGTCGAACGTGACGCGGACGAGGCCGAGCGGCGCGAAGAACGTCTCGTCGGGCTTCTCGAGCGAGCAAGCCGCGAGCGCCGCGTCGCCCGCGCGCGCCGTCGCGCACGCGCCAGGCCAGGCGGGCGCGCCGAACGTCGCGACCTCGACGGGCAAGCCCGTCGCCGGGTCGAGGCGCGCGACCATGCCGTTCGCGGCGACGACGAGGCCCCACGGCATGGGCACCCCCGCGTCGACGGCGAGCTCGAGCGGGTCGCGGCCCGTGCGCCGCACCCACCGCACGAGCGGCGCCTCCGACGACGACGCCGCGCGCGCGCTCGATTTCGGCAGCGTCGCGGCGTCGACGTCGATCTCGGCGTCGCCGCCCTCCTCGAACTTCGACGCGCGGAGCGCCGCGCCGTCGCGCGTGATCTCCGTGACGCCGAGCGCGTCGACGCCCTTCGCGAGGCGAAACGTCGCGCCGCCGTCGATCGTGACGGCGAGGCCGCTGCCCGCGAAGATCGCCGCGCCGCGCCGCGCGTCGACGAACTGCATCGCGCGCGCGTAGGGCACGGGCAGCCACGCGGGCGCGGCCTCGGCGCCGGTCGCGACGTCGACGTAGCGCGGCGCCTCCTCGCGCAGAGCCCACACGACGGCGACGCCGGGCGCGACGCCGAGGCGGCGCAGGGCGCTCGCCGAGCGCGCGATCGCGACGGGAGCGCCGAGCGGATCAGGCAAGCGAAAGAGCGTGTGCGCGCCCCGCGCGACGAGCTCGAGGTGATCGCCGACCGGCACGAGCGCGACCTCTTGCAGCGGCTCGGGCGACGGCGACGTCTCCGCGCGCGCGCCGCCGGGCGTCACGAGGACGCGCCTGCCGCCGACGAGGACGAGCACGCCGCCGGCGATCTTCGGACCGACGAGCGTCGCGCCGCCCGCCTCGATCCAGCGCGCGCCGACGGGCGCGGCGAGCGGCGCCTCGCGGATCGTCGTGTCGATGCCGGCGACGGGCCCCGCCGCGCCCGCGCAGCCGAAGAGCGTCGCGGCCAGCGCCCCGGCGCCCGCGCGACTCACCCGATCTTCCCCGAGCCGAAGAGCGTGAGCCCGAGGACGGCGCACCCGACGACGATGCGGTACCAGCCGAACGGCGCGAGGCCGAAGCGGCGCAGGAACTTCAAGAACGCCGCGATGACGACCATCGCGACGACGAAGCTCGTGACGAGGCCGACCGCGAGCGACGTGAGGCCGCTCGGCGCCTCGAGGAGCACGCGCCCGTTCTTCCAGAGGTCGAACAGCGTGGCCGCGCCGAGCGTCGGGATGGCGAGCAGGAACGAGAACTCGGCGGCGGTGGCGGTGGACAGGCCCGAGAGCTGGCCGCCGACGATAGTCGACATCGATCGCGACGCGCCCGGCCACAGCGACGCGCACTGCGCGAGGCCGACGATGAACGCGCGCTTGCGGGTGACGTCGTGCACGCTGTCGCCTGCGTGCGCCGCCGCCTCGCCCGCGCGCTTGCGCCACGCCTCGACGACGATCATCACCACGCCGCCGACGACGAGCGCCGCCGCGACGGGGACGGGACCGAAGAGGTGCTGCTTGATCCAGCCGTGGATCGTGAGCCCGACGATGGCCGCCGGCATGAACGCGACCGCGAGCGCGATCGCCAGCGCGCGGCCCTGCTTGTCCTTGGCGAACGCGCCTCGCGCGAGCTCGAGCAGGCGCGCGCGGTAGTAGACGACGACGGCGAGCACGGCGCCGAGCTGGATCACGACGTCGAGCGTCTTGTCGGCGTCGCTGTCGTGGCCGAGCACCTGGCTCAAGAGGATGAGGTGACCCGTCGACGACACGGGCAGGAACTCGGTCAGGCCTTCGAGCACGCCAAGGAGGATCACGTCGAGGATCGGCACGCGGCGGACCTTAGTCGAAAGCGCCTGCAGGCGCGCGGCCGACGGCCGCTCCCGCGTGACACGCGAACTGGGCCGCCGACGCGCGCGCGATCTACGCTTCGACATGGCACAGACCCGTCGCGTTCGACCCGTCCGCCGCTCGGTGAGGTGGCCCTGCTCGGTAGTGCGCGAGCGCGACTTCCGCCTCGTCGCGCGCCGCCTCGTCGACCTCTCCGAGGAGGGCCTGTTCGCGCTGTCCGACGTGCCCGTCTTGACCGGGGAGCCCGTGATCGTGAGCTTCCGGGCGCCGCTCGGCCGCGACTGGATCGACGCCGAGGCGAGCGTCACGCGCGTCGTCCACGCGCGCCGCGAGGGCGACCGCGGGCGCGGCCTCGGGATCGTGTTCGATCGCCTCGACGCCGCGGCGCGCGCTGCGCTCGCCGCGCAGCTCGGATGGTTTCGCGAAGCGCGGCCGACCCTGACGAGGTGAGGTCGCGTCGCGCTCGACGCAGCCGACACGCGGCGTCGACCGGGCACGCGGGAAGCGACGTAGGATCGACGCATGGCCACGGGAGAGGCGACCGCGCGCGCCGTCGCGGTGGAGGTCGTCGCGCGGTGCCCGGCGTGCACGGGCGTCGTGCCGATCAACGCGCTGGGCGCGGCCGTCGCGTGCGCCGCGTGCGGGCGGCGCGTCGAGCTCGCCGACGCCGTGTGGGCGCGCCTGCTCGCCGAGACGCTCGACACGGCGGCGCGCCTCGGCGACGGCGACGAGGACGCTGCGGTCGTCGAGGCGGGCGCGCTGAAGCTCCGCGTGGTCGTGCGTCGCACCGCCGCGCACTGCCTCGCTTGCCGAGAGCCGCTGCCGACGAGCGAGGCCGAGGAGCTCGCGTCGCACGGCGCCGTGTTCTGCGTCGGCTGCGGCGCGCGCGTCCCGCTCCGCAAGCCGCCGATCGCCGCGTCC
>DASYCF010000239.1:0-1752 GCA_036500365.1 Byssovorax sp. | reverse complement strand
CGTGCCGCTCGCCGCGCTCGTCGCCGCGCCGCTCACGCACCCCGAGCGGCCGGCGCGGTTCGCGCGCGCGCTGCTCGCCCTCGTCGCGGCCGCGGGCGCGTTCGTCTTGTACGTCGAGCTCCGCAAGGTGTGGTTCCAGTCGCCGCTCCCGGCCGACCTCGCGACCGCGCCCGAGGCGACGGCGCCCGCCGCGAAGCGCCTCATGCACGCGGCGCTCGTGTGGTTCCACCAGGCGCCGCTGCCGAAGGATCCGCTCAACAACCCGCTCGCCGAGGCGGACTTCCCGCACCGGCTCGGCGCCGCGCTGCGCGTCTATTTCCGTGGCTTCCTGCAGACCCTCGCGCCCGTGACGCTGAGCGGCGACTACTCGTTCCCGCAGGAGCCCGTCCCCGCCGAGCCGTGGTTCTTCGAGAGCGTCGCCGGCGCGGCGCTCATGGTGGTGCCGCTCCTCGCCAGCGTCGCGCTGTGGATCGTGGCGCTGTTCCGCGAGCACGACGCGCGCGGCGCCGTCGAGATCGACGGCCACCCGTACGGCGGGCGCACGCGGGCGCACCTCGGGCTCGTCGGCGTCGGCGCAGCGTTCGTCGCGCTGGCGGTCGCCGCGGTGTCGGTCGATCTGTTCGTCCTCAAGCCGCGAGGGCTCTCGCCGTCGCTCGGTCGGCTCACGCCGGCGCTCGTCGCGTTCCCGTCGCTCGACGTCGCCGCGTTCTTCGTCGGCATCGCCGGGCTCGGCCTGTTCGCGCTCGGCTTGCCGCGGCTGCCCTCGACCGATGCGCCGGGCGAGCCTGTGCCGCTCGCGCGCGCCGCGCCGATCCTGCTCGCGATCTCGCTCGCGTGGATCGTCGTGAGCTTCTTCCCGCATTCGAACATCCCCGTCGTCCTGCCGACGGTGCGGGCCGAGCGCTTCTGGTACTTCCCGGCGATCGGCACGTCGATCCTCTACGCGTGCGCGCTCACGTGGGTGCACCGGCGGTACAAAGCGCAGGGCGCGCCGTGGATCGGGCCGGTGCTCGTGGGCCTCTTCCTCGGCTTCCAGTCCTTGCAGGCGTATCGCCACGCGATGGACTACCGGAGCGACGTCGACTTCTGGGGTGCGACGCGCGAGTCGGTGCCCGAGAGCGCGAAGGCGCACCTCAACTACTCGGTGATGAAGGGCGCGCGCGGCGACCTCGCGACCCGCCTCACCGAGAGCAAGATCGCGCTCGCGCTCGCGCCGAAATGGCCGATGGCGCACATCTACACGGGCGACACCCTCTGTCGCATGCACCACGCGGAGGACGCGTGGCCCTACTACAAGTCCGGCTTCGAGGTCGGCCCGAACGAGCTCTCGCTCATCGCCCTCGCGCTCCAGTGCATGTGGGACGAGAACACGCTCACCGAGCACGAGGCGGAGCTCCGCGACATCGCCGACAAGCACCCCGGCTCGTGGATCGCATACCTGGCGGTCGACACGCTCGCGCACGGCAAGAAGAACAACGGCGTCGCCCCGAAGTATCGCCCGCGCGGGTACAACGAAGGGCCGAAGGACAAGAAGAAGGGCAGCGACGAGGACGACGACGACGACGACGACGACGCGAGCGCCAGCGCCAGCGCCAGCGCCAGCGCGGCCGCGAGCGCCAAGCCGATCGCGGACGACGACGACCACGACGCGTCCGCGAAGCCGGCCGCGAAGGCCCCGGGGCCGGCCGCGTCGACCCGCCCCTGAGGGCGAGGCCGAGGCGGGGTCGCTCGGGTGCGGGCTCGGGCTCGGCT
>DASYCF010000238.1:0-4143 GCA_036500365.1 Byssovorax sp. | reverse complement strand
GTCGGTCGCGGGGGGAGCTTCGTCACGGCGTCGCGCACGGCCGCGCGCACGGCGTCGAGGCCCTCGCCCGTCTTCGCCGAGCAGATCGCGACGGTGGCCTCGAAGCGGTCGCCGAGCAGCTCGAGCGCCTCCTCGCCGGCGAGCCGCGCGATGTCCTCGCCCGCGCGATCGAGCTTCGTCACGGCGACGACGGCGCGCTTGATCCCGAGGAGCTCGCACGCGGCGACGTGCTCGCGCGTCTGCGGCATCACGCCCTCGTCGGCCGCGACGACGAGCAGCACGAGCTCCATGCCCACGGCGCCCGCGATCATCGTGTGGACGAGCTTGCGGTGGCCCGGCACGTCGATGAGGCTGAGCTCGAGGCCGTCGTCGAGGCGCCACGGCGCGAAGCCGAGCTCGATCGTGATGCCGCGCCGCTTCTCCTCGGCGAGGCGGTCCGTGTCGACGCCCGTCAGCGCGCGGACGAGCGTCGTCTTGCCGTGGTCGACGTGACCCGCGGTCCCGAGGACGTGCCGCCGCACGGGCGCAGGCTACGTCCCGAACTGGCCGATGAGCGCGTCGTCCCAGCGATCGGCGACCTCGCCGACCGTCGCGAGGATGTCCTCGAACTCCTCGTAGTCGAGCGCGGAGAGGCGACGCAGGCAGCGCACGACCACCTCGTCCTGCGCCGCGTTGATCGCGAACGCCGCGTCGCTCGTCGTCACGAAGCTGAGCTCGAGGAGGCGGCGATAGAACGCCTCGCGCCCGGTCACGGGGACGGCCATGATGGGCGAGAACACCATGAGCACGCCCTGATCCGTCAGCACGTTCACGCCGATGGTCGCGCTGCCGCGCTGGACCTGCGCGTACCCGCTCTCGTCGAGCTTCGGCGTGACATGCGCGCCGGAGTCGTCGGCGAGCTTGGCGCGCTCGGCGAAGCGCGCGAGGTACGCATCGACCATCGTCGTCGAGTCTGCGAACTTCTCACCGGAGCTCTTGTCGGCGTAAATGGGAGCGGTGGGTTCGGACACGGAGTGCCTCCGAGGCGTGCGGGAGTCGTGAGCCTGCGCGCGCAGAGCGAGCGGGCGGGGGCCCGATGAGCACGAGCGCGCGCGATGTTAGCCGGCGTTTCGCCGCGCGGGTGGGCCTTTTCGCGGCGCTCTCGGTCGTGGCGTGCGGCGGCCCGGGGTCGAGCGGCGACGGGCGCGGCGCGCCGACGGGCGACCTCGACCGGGCCAAGGCGCTCGCCACCGGCACCGCGCCGCTCCCGTCGCGCGCCGAGACCGTCGCGCTCGCCGACGCGCTCGCCATCGCGTCGTCGAACGCGGGCAAGTCGCCGGATGGCGCCGCGCTCGCCCGCGCGGCGGCGGATCTGCGCGCGCGGCTCTGGCGGGCCGACCAGTCCGCCGGCGACGCGCGCGAGGCGCTCGAGCTCTACGCCGCGGCGGCCGGCGCCGCCTCGACCGAGGCGGGGTGCGACGCAGACCGAGCGCGCGCGCTCCTCGCCGGTGAGCTCGCGCGCGACGCGGGCGCCGCGTTCCGTGAGCTCTACCTCGCGTCGCGTCGGCAGAGCGTCCTCGCCGCCGATCGCAAGGGCGCCGCGAGCGCGGGCGCGGCCGCGCTCGACACCGACCTGGCGCGGCTCGTCGCGTATCGGCCCGCCGGCGACGCGATGCGCGCGCTCGTGCGCGAGGGCGACGCCGCCGCGACCGCGGCCCGCAGCGGCGCGCCGCCCGCGAGCACGACGCCGGCGCCTTCGCTCTCGTCGACGAGCCGCGCGCCGCTGCCGATCGGCTCGAGCGCCGCCGCGAGCGCGAGCGGGGGCCCGAACGAGCCGCCGACCGGCGATCTCGTCATCGCGCCGAAGGAGGAGGACGTCCCGAAGGGCCCCGTCAAGCTCACGTCGATCGAGCGCCTCGCGACCGAGCAGGGCGCGCGCGTCGTGCTCAACCTCAGCGGCCCGGCGACGTTTCAGGTCGGCACGCTCGCCGCCGACGACGCGAACGGCAAGGACGCGCGCATCTACATCGACATCGCCCACGCGACCTCGAAGGGCGTCGCCCGCGAGACGGAGGTCGGCGGCGCGCTCCGGCGCGTGCGCGTCGGCGCGCACAAGGTCGGCACGCGCGTCGTGCTCGATCTCGCGGCGGCGCTCTATCGTCGCGTGTTCTATCTGCCCGATCCGTTCCGCGTCGTCGTCGACGTCTCGACGCTGCCGCCCGGGCGGGCCGAGCAGCGCGGCGCAGGAGGCGCGCGCGAGGTGAAGCGCGTCGTCATCGACCCGGGCCACGGGGGCACCGACGCAGGGGCCGTCGGCCCGACGGGCCTGCGCGAGAAGGACGTCACGCTCGACATCGCCCACCGCGTCGCGCCGCTCCTCGCCCACGAGCTCAAGGTCGAGACGCTCCTCACGCGCGACGACGACACGTTCGTGCCGCTCGATCTCCGCACCGCGCGCGCGAACGCGTTCCACGCCGACCTCTTCATCTCCGTGCACTGCAACGCGAGCGAGAGCGGCGCAGCGCGCGGCGTGCAGACCTTCGTGATGGGCGACGGCCGCGGCGCCGAGGTGCAGGCGGCCCGCGTCGCCGCGCGCGAGAACGCCCAGAAGGGCCGCGTCGCCGACACCAAGTCGAGCGACGAGGCGTCGATCATCGCGTCGAGCCTGCGCGTCGGCGACCTGCCCGCGCGCTCGCGCCACGTCGCCGATCTCCTCCAGCGATCCGCGCTCGGCTCGCTCATGCAGCGCTGGCCCGACACGAAGGATCAAGGCATCAAGACGGCCGGCTTCTTCGTCCTCGTCGGCGCCGACATGCCCGCCGTGCTCTTCGAGACCGCGTTCATCTCGAACCCCGAAGACGAGCAGCGCCTCGCGAAGGCCGACTATCGCCAGAAGCTGGCCGACGCGATCGTGAACGCGGTGAAGGCCTACCGGGCGGGGAAGTAGCCCCGCGGCAGCGTGGTCGTCGGGCGTCAGCTCTCGGGAGAGACGACGACGCCGCCGAAGCGCCCTTCTTCGGCGCGGCAGCGGACGCCGCGCACCCAGCACGTGACGGAAGCGTAGGCGCCGCCGTCCTCGTACGCCGCGCGCACGCCGCCGCTCATCGACGCGTTGTGGAAATGGACGACGCGGCCGCGGTCGTCGGTCGCCTCGAGCACGCAGGGAGCGCAGAGCGCGCGCGGGTGGCGTGGGAGCGGCGCCACGGGCGCGGCGCACGTAGGACACGGCACATCGCCGGGGCGTGGCGAGAGACCATCCCGCAGGTCGAGCCGCACCCCGGGCGGGAGATCCGCGACGCGCGAGGCCTCTTCGACCGACGCGTGCGGCGCGCCGAGGGCGCTGCCGACGACGGCGTGAAAGGCGCCATCGACCGCGCGCACGATGCGGACGTCGAACCGCGGGACGCCGTCGTGCGAGAGCGCGCCGATCCGCACCGTCTCGAAGCGGGGAGCCATCGCAACCGAGCGTGCCACGCCGGGGGCGTGCGCCCAAGCGCGCCCGTGGGGTTGGGGTGGCGCGGAAAGGGATGATGCGTTCATGTCGCAGATGCCCGGCCAGCTTCAACGGAGCAACGGGTACGTGACCCGCTGGGGGACCTCCCCGCCAAGATGAAGGAGAACCAGTTCACGCTTCAACGGGGCAGCGGGTACGTGACCCGCTGGGGACGGGCGATGGGCCATTCCGCGCCGGCGATGGGCACTGCTTCAACGGGGCAGCGGGTACGTGACCCGCTGGGGCGTACCTCGCCGAGCTGCTCGCGGCGGCGCGGACCACGGGGCTTCAACGGGGCAGCGGGTACGTGACCCGCTGGGGGACCTCGAGCGGTCCAGGCTTCAGCGTCCTGAAGCTTCAACGGGGCAGCGGGTACGTGACCCGCTGGGGCGGAGCCGCCGCGCCACGCGGTCTTGTAGCGGAGCATCTCGACGCTTCAACGGGGCAGCGGGTACGTGACCCGCTGGGGCGCGCCCGTCAGCGTGCCGAGCCTGCTCATGCGCGCCAAGCTTCAACGGCGCAGCGGGTACGTGACCCGCTGGGGCGTTCGGAGTCGCTGCGGCCCCAAATCAACCACGCGCGGCTTCAACGGGGCAGCGGGTACGTGACCCGCTGGGGCGCGTAGCTCGGCGACAGGCGCGTCGCGATCATGTCGCGGCTTCAACGGGGCA
>DASYCF010000237.1:0-4497 GCA_036500365.1 Byssovorax sp. | reverse complement strand
GTCGAGGCGCTTCTCGATGATCTTGAGGAGCTTGTCGTCCTCGTTCCGGCTGCGGACGGCGCGGAAGAGTTTGTCGAACGCGAGCGCGCGCCGCGGGTCGCGGTCGAACGCGCGGGAGAAGGCGATCTCGGCGTCGTCCTTCGCGTCGGTGTGCTCGACGAGGATGGTGCCGGCGAGCTCCCAGAACTGGGCGCCGCGCTCGTCGACCTTGCAGAGGGCGCCGAGCTGCGCGCACGCGAGCGCCTGCTGCACGTGATCGCCGATGCTCTCCGACGTCGCGCGCACGCCCTCCCACGCGGCGAGATCGCCGGCCCGGCGCTCGATCACGGAGCGGAACGTCTCGCGCGCCTCGTCCGGCTTGCCGGCGGCGAGGTCGTTGTAACCAGCGAGCGTGATCGCGTCGAGCTGCGCGTCGTCGCCGAGCGCCGTCCCGAGGCCGTGAAGGGCGGCTGCGCGGCGGCGCGGATCGCAGCCGGGGAGCGCGAGCTCGAGGTTCATGAGCTGCGCGGCGACGTCGGAGCCGGGGACGAACGGCTGCGCGAGCGTGGGTCGATCGAGGAGGCCCACGAGCGCGGCGGACGCCTCGACGGCGGCCTTGCCGGATCCCTCGAAGTGCGCGGCGGCGGCGCGGCGCGCGGCGACCTCGGCCTCGCGATCGCCGACGGCGAGCGCGGCGCCGAGCCACTCGATCGCGACGGGCAACGTCGGCTCGACCTCGGACCAGGCGGCCGCGCGCTCGACGGCGCCGGCCTTGTCTTGATCGAGCGCGCGCGTGAGGCGGAGCCGCTCGGCCCGCGCGACGCGCGACGCCTCGCCGCCGCACTCGTCGAGCGTCGCGAGCGCGGCGTCGACCTGGGGGCGGTTCTCGGCGGCGCGCGGCCACAGGATGCGCGCGAGCGCCGCGCCGATCGCGAGGTCGTCGGAGCCCTCCTTCTCGACCTGTTCGAGCGCGGCGAGCGCCTCGTCGGCGTCGCCCAGCGCGGCCTCGAGGCCGAAGCGTTCGAAGGCGACGGCGGCCGCGTCGGCGCCTGCCTCGGCTGCGACGTCGAGCGCGCGGCGGCGACCCTCGTGCGAGTCGGCGTCGGCGCCGCGGATCGCCCAGCCGAGCAGCGTCGCGCCTGCGCGCGGCGAGCGACCGCGCGCGGCCTCGAGCGCGTCGACCGCCTTCGCCCGCTCGCCCGCGCGGAACAAGACGATGGCGGCCTCGAGGTGCAGCGCAGACGCGGCGTCGCCGTCCTCGACCGCGGCCGCGGTGGTCGAGAGCGTCTGCGCAGAGGCGACGGCGTCCCCCGCCTTGCGGTCGAGCTCCGACAGGAAGACGGCGATGACCTCGTCGTGCGGCGCGGCGCCGTGGAGCTCGCGCAGGCGCTCGCGCGCCGCCCCGACGTCGCCGCTGCGGAGGTGCCGCAGCGCGGCGACGAGCCAGAGCCCGCGCGCGAGCAGCGGCTCGCTCTCGACCTTCGCGAGCTCCTCGATCGCCTTCGCCGATCGCGGCGCGGGCGCGCTGCCGTCGGCCGGGTCCTGGAGGCCGAGCGCGAACGCCGCCAGCACGCGGCCGAGCCAGGCAGACGCGGTGGGCTCGCCGTCGGTCCCCACCTCGGAGGCAGCGAGCTTCCCGAACGCGTCGGCCGCGCCGGCCTCGTCCTTGCGGAGCAGGCGGCTGCGCCCGAGCTCGTACCAGAGGCTCGGCTTCTCGCTCGGCTCTGCCCCCGACGCGAGGAGGCGCTTCGTCGCGTCTTCGTACGAGGCGGCGTCGTTCTTGAGCGACGCGATCATGCGCGCCACGCGCGACACGGTGGCCTGCGGGACGCCGCACGCCGACGCCTGGGAGAGCGCCGTCTTGGCCGCCGCGACGTCGTCGCCCTGGACGGCCCACACGTACGCGGCGAGCAGGAACACGCGGCCCTTCGCGTCGTCGCTCTGGAACGTGTCGGCCGACGACTCGAGCGAGCTCGCGAGCGCGCCCGGCTCCTGTCCGTCGCCGAGCAGGTCGAGGAGGAGCGCGCGCGCCGGCACGCACCCGGGGTCGGACTCGAGCGCGTTTCGGAGCGCGCCGAGCGCCGCGCCGCGATCGTTCGACAGCGCGGCCGCCTCGGCCACGCGGAGCCAGAGCGACGCCGCGCCTGGGCCCGACGCGCCGCGATCGAGCTCGCCACGCGCGATGGCCGCGGCGGCCGCCGCCTCGCCCGCCGCCTCGAGGTTGACGAGGCGCGCGCGAGAGATCGCGCTCGAGCTCGGGAGGCGCGCGCCGGCGCGATCGAGCATCCCCGACACGCTCGCCGAGTCGCCCTCGCGCCGCTTCACGTCCGCCGCGCGGAACCACGCGTCCGCCGCGTAGGCGGGCGTGCGCATGTAACGAGGGACACCGTTCGCGTCGCCGAGCTCGGGATCCTCGAGCGCCTCCTCGAGGAGATCGGCCTGGCCCTCGAGCGCGCGACCGAGTGCCTCGGCGTTCTCGTCCTTGCGGGCGAGCTGCTCGAGGACGACCTGCGTTCGGAAGCGACCCTTGCCTTCGAGCGCGGCCGCGGTGCCGAGGAGCTCGTAGGCGCGCGCCGTCTCGCCCGCGGCGGCGCAGAGCTCGGCGAGATCGACGAACAAGAGCGCCTTCCACGTGGGGTCGGTCGCGAGCTCGGCGCGGGCCTCGAGCGCGCGCATGCGGGCGGCGCCGTCCTGCTCCTTGCCGGCGATGAGCTCGAGCTCGAGCCAGAGGACGGGCTCCTCGGCGGTCTGTCCGACCGCCTCCTCGAGGAGCTCCTTCGCGGAGGGGAGGTTGTTCTCGTGCGTCTGGATGAACGCGGCGCGCTCCCACAGCGCGCGCGAGCGCTCCTCCGGGGAGCCAGCGGCGCGCGTGAGCGCGTCGAGCAGCTTGCCGAGGTTCTTGATCGACTTGCGCCGCGTGAGGATGCGGACGAGCGCCTCGAGCGGCTCGCGGAACTGCGGGTCCGCGTTGAACGACGCGAGGTAGTCGCGCGCCGCCACGGGCTCTTCGCCGCGCGCCTCCTCGAGCACGCCGCACTCGTGGAGGAGCAGCGCCGAGAGGACCTTGTCCTGCTGTGCGGCGTGCTCGCTTCGGAACCGCGCAACGAGCGCGACGTTCGGGTCTTCTTGACCAGCCGGGTTCTCTGCCGTCATCGCGCGCGCGTCGTCTCCCGAAGAAACGGAGGCCTCATTGGCGCAGCGAGACTAGCCAAGCATGGCATCGTGCGTCCAGCGCGCTTCCGAAAGTCGCCGCGATTCGGTGCGAAAGCGGCGCGGGCAGGCTACTTGCCGAGGACCGCGTCGACCTTCTCGTTGATCTTGCCCTCGATCGTCCCCTTGATGGCGCGGAGCAAGAAGGGGAGGTCGACCTCGACGCGGACCTCGGTCGCGCTGACGGAGACGGCGCCGGTCGCGCCCTTGGCCGCGCCGCTCGGGGCGTCGAACTTGATGCGATCGCCCTCCCAGCGCCAGCGGATGCCGAGCTTGTCCTCCATGCCCTTCGCGAGCTGCTCGGCGCGGCGCTTCGCCTCGTCCTTGTCGAGGGTGTGAGCGCGCTTGATGTCGATCGTGGCCATGCTGACTCCGCTGCTTGGTCGAGAGCTCGTCGTGTGAGCTCGGTCACTCGTTGCGCTTGACGATCCAGAACCCTCGCGGCGTGTCCACGGGATCGCTCACGCCGTCCTTCGCCAGCGAGAACAGCACGAACTCGGGCGCGGGCTCGAGGAAGCCGCGCGAGATCTTGCCCATGTTCTCGGACGAGCCCGGGTCGCCCTTGGCGACGGCGGCCTTGAAGTCGGCCTTCGCGTCCTCGGCGATCTGCTTCGCGAGCTTGAGCGCGTCGTCGCGGGTGCGGGCGTTCGGCGGAGCGGCCTGCGCGCCGCGATACTGGACGAGGATGACGCCGAACGAGACCGACTTGGGCGCGTCGGTCGCGAGCGCGGGCGGCGCGTCTCCCGAGAGGAGCGTGCCCCCGGCGTCGGTCGCCCCGCCGCCGGCGAACGGGGCGTCGATCGGGCTCCCGGGGTCGGACGGAGCGGCGGCGCCCGCGTCGCGAGGAGCGCTCGCCGCGCCTGCGTCGGCCGGCGGCGCGGCGTCGGAGGGCGGCGCGCTCGCGGACCCGCTGGCGCTCGCGCTCGGAGCCGGCGTCGAAGGCGTGCTCGGCGTGGCGGCCGCGACCGCGACGGCGATGGCGCCCGCGACCAACAGCCCGAACGCGATCGCCGTCCACCTCTGCATGAGCGGCGAGCGCCGTAGCACACTTCACGCGCGCGAGTCGACCCCATGCGCCCCGCGCCGAGGCCGGCTCCGTCGTGCCCGGGGCGCCGCGGAGCTCGTCGCCGTTCCGATCGCAAACGCCCCGATCTCGACCAGTCGAGGTCCCTTCCTGCTAGAAAGGCCTGTCGAGGGTTCATGAGCGTCGTCAAGGTCGAATGCCACGGTTGCCACGCGCCATACGAGGTCGAAGAGCGCCGCATCCCGTCCACGGGCTTGAAGATGAAGTGCACGAAGTGCGGCACT
>DASYCF010000236.1:0-8150 GCA_036500365.1 Byssovorax sp. | reverse complement strand
CGGCGCGCCGACGAGCTCGCCGAGGAACTCCGTCACGCGCGCGGCGTCGACCGTCACGTCGCGCGCGACGAGCGCCTCGAGCTTCGCGCGGCGGATCTCGTCGGGCTCGCCCTCGCGGATCGACGCCGCGCGCCGGACGATCTGCGCGATCATGCCGAGCGCGGAGCCGGCGCTCATCGGATCGCCGCGCGCGATCCAGACGTCGGGCGGCGCCCCGCGGGCGGCGAGGCTCTGCAGGAGCTCGTGCCGGAGGCGCGACTTTCCCACGCCAGCCGCCGCGGTCACGAGCGCTGCGCGGCCGGCGCGCTCGTCGACGCACTCGTCGAACAGCGCGGCGAGATCGGCGAGCTCGCGGGCGCGGCCCACGCACGGCGTCGGCCGTCCGAGGAGCGTCCGCTCGCCGTCGCCCTCGGTGCGGCCGTGCAGCAGGTGACGCCCGGCCGTGCGCTCGACGTCGAAGCCCGACGGCAGGAGCCCCGCGCACACGTCGTCGAGCTCGACCCCGCTCGTGGCGCGCCGCGCGAGCGCCGCGGCCTTGTCGATCGCGTCACCCACGACGCCGTGCCCCGTGAGCTCGCCGCGGCCTGCGGACACGACGACGGCCGCCGTCGGCACGAGCGCGCGGAGGCGGAGCGCGCACGACGCCGCGCGGGCCGCGAGGTCGGTGGCCGAGCCGGGGACGAGCCCGGTGGCCGTGAGCGTCATCGCGACCGAGCCGTCGCGCAGCACCGCGAGGGCGGCCCCGAAGCGCGTCGAGAGCGCCGCGAGCTCGTGCTCGAGCCGCGCGCGCGCGGCGATCTCGACGGTCGGCTCGTCGACGGCGTCGACCACGGGCAGCGTGGCCGCGTCGCGCGAGGGCGCCGCGAGCGCGCGCGGCGAGACGACGACCGCCACGACGCGCTGCTCGCTCGCCGTCACCGCTGCGCCGGCGCGCGGCGTGCGCAGCGGCGCCTCGACGGCCCAGCTGATCGCCGTGATCGCGTCGGCGAGCGCGGCGGCGTCGGCGAAGCGCTCGTCGGGTCGCGAGGCGAGCATGCGACCGAGCAGGCGGTCGAGCTCCTCGGGCGCGTCGGGCATCACCTCGCGGAGCCTGGGCGCCGCCTCGAGCGCGAGCTTCGCGAGCACGGCGAGGACGTCGCGCCCGACGAACGGCGCGCGGCCCGTCAGGCACTTGAAGAGGACGCAGCCGAGCGCGAACACGTCGGCGCGCGCGTCGATGCGGCGGCCGCCGCGCGCCTGCTCCGGCGCCATGTAGCCGGGCGTGCCGACGACCTCCCCGGCGACGGTGAGCGACGCCTGCTCGTGCGTGAGCCGCGCGACCCCGAAGTCGAGCACCTTCACACGCGCGAGGTCGCGATCGACGAGGAAGAGGTTCGAAGGCTTGAGGTCGCGGTGCACCACGCCGCGCGCGTGCGCGACGGCCAGCGTCCGCGCCGCGAGGCCGATCAGCGACAGCGCCTCGGCCGGCGAAGGCGGCTCACGCGCGAGCCGCCGCGACAGGTCCTCGCCCTCGAGCCACTCCATCGCGAGGTACGCCTCACCGCGCGGCGTCGTGCCGTGCTCGAGGTAGCGCACGATGCCCGGGTGCGAGAGCTCGGAGAGGACCCTCGCCTCGAGCGCGAACCGCGCGATCGCTTCGTCCGTGGTCGTGTGCAGCACCTTGATCGCGGCGCTCCCGCCGCTCACCCGGTCGACGGCGCGGTACACGGTGCCCATCCCGCCTTGTCCGGCGAACTCGAGCAGCTCGTAGCGCCCGGCGACGACGTCCCCCTTCCGCATCCGCAGAGGATATCGGAACGCGGCGCGGGCCCGAGGTCGCGAACGGTGTCGCTTCCCCCAGCGGGCTCCGGCTCCGGCTCGGGCTCGGGTGCGGGTGCCGGCTCGGGCTCGGGTGCGGGTGCCGGCTCGGGCGCGGGCTCGGGCTCGGCTGCGGGCTCGGGCTCGGGACGATCGTCGCGGCTGCGACAATGGGCGCCGGGGGCCGGCGCTCAACGATCGGCGACGAGGACCTTGCCGTTGGCGACGCAGGCGATGCGCTTCGCGCCGTTCGCGGGGACGCAGAACGACGGGCGGTCGATCTCCGACGACGACCACACGGAGGCCTTGGCCTTCTGCGACTTGCCCTCGAACGACACGACGAGGACGCCGTGCGGCGTGGGCAGCGCGAGGGCGAGGCCGTCGGGCGCGCGCGCGGCGCCGAGCTGCTCGTCCGTCAGCGGCTCGGCGACGAGCGACTCGGGTGCGCGCGCCGTGGGCGTCGCGGAGAGGGCGATCTCGACGACGTCGAGGCCGACGGACACGAGCGCGCCGCCGTGCGCCGCGCCGAGCGGGAACACGGGCAACGACGCCGCGGCGGTGCAGCGCGCCGGGGTCGGGATGGGCAGCGCGAGCTCGACGTCCTTGTCGCCGCCGTCGGCCTTCACGGCGACGTGCGCGAGCAGCGTCGGCTCGCTGCAGCGCTGTTCGACGCGCGTGAGCCTCGCGATGGGATCGACGGTGGGCGCGGCGAGCTCGGTCGACCACGCGCGCGGAGGATCGGCGGACTCTGCGAGCGACGTCGCGTCCGCGCGCACGACGCCGGCGTCGGTGCGCACCAGCAGATCACCGTTCGCGAGGAAGCCGATCGGACCGAAGCCCTGCGGGGTGCGCGCGGACGGCGTGGCGGCGAGCACCTTCGGCGGCGGGACGATGACGCTCGGCAGCGCCTTCGAAACGAGCCGATCGACGTCCTTCTTGCGGGGTCCGCTCGCGCCGAGCGCCTCGACGCGCGCGAGCGCCGCGGCGGCGGCGACGGGATCGTTCGAGTTCACCGCGGCCTCGAGCTCGGCGACGGTCGTGCCGACGCCGATCTTCTCGTCGCCGCAGCGCACGGGCCCGGCGCTCGTCGACACGAGCGCGCCGCCGCCCGACTCCTCGCAGAGGCCGTCCGCGAGCCGGCGAAGCGCGAGCGCGGCGCCGGCGACCTTCGCCGCGGACCTCGGCCTGCGCGCCTCCGAGACCAGCTCGGCCAGGGCGGCCTTGAACGCGGTCTCCGGCTCGCCGGGGTCGCGCGAGAGGCCCGCCGCGCGGTCGAAGAACACGAGCGACGCGCTCGCGGTCGTGCTCGGCAGCGGCTTCGGCGGCGCCCGCGTCGTGAACGTCGCGACGATGTCGGGGCGCCCGTCGCCGTCCTTGTCGAGCGTGGTCACGACGACGTCGAGCGCGTCGGTCTGCGCGACGCGGAGCTCGAGGCCGAGCTCGGGCACGGGGCCGCGTCCGTCGCCCGCGTCGGGCCAGCGCGCGATCGCGACGTAGCGGATCGCGCGATCACGCGACACGGCCGGGCAAGCAGGCCGAAAGTCGACGACGGCCGAGCGCGGGCCGACGAGCGACAGCGTGACCTTCGCAGTGCACCCAGCCGGCGCGAGCTCACCCGGCAGCGCGAACACGGTGCGCGCCTGCGCCGGCGCCGAGGCCGCCGCGAACACGAGCTCGCCGCGCAGGCCGTCGGCGCTCTTCGACCACGCGAGCAGGTCCGGCTTGCCGTCGCGATCGACGTCGACCTCGAGCCCGGTCGAGAACTTGCGGCCGACGGGCGCTGCGATCGACGCATCGCCGAGCGTCCACGCCGCGCCGCTCCCCTCGGCGGGCCTTCCGGCGAGCGGCGAGAACGCGCCCGCGTCGACCGGCGCCGTGCTCGTCGTGTCCGGCGCCGCGCTCCCGCTCGCGCTCGCCGCGGGGCCGCCGTCGCCGAGGTGATAGGGCGTGTAGGGCTTGCCGTCGTGGCACCCCTGGCAGCCGCTCACGAGCGACAGCGCCGCGCCGGCGGTCAAGATGAACCCCCTCGTTCGCGCGCGCACGTGTCCGACCGGCATCGACCTGGTACCCTAGCGGCAAAGCGCGCGGGCGGCCCACGTCGAAGCGAAGCGACGCGGCGAACCCGCGCGTCGCGAAGCGCGAATGACCACCGCACGGCTGCCGAAGCTCGTCGAGGGCGTCGACTATTACGTCGAAGAGGGCAAGTTCGTGTTCCGCGCGCGCTACCACCGAAGGCGCGGCCACTGCTGCAACTCGCGGTGTCGGCACTGCCCGTACGGCCTCGGCAACCCGGACGACGGCATCTTCGCCTCCGACGTGGGCATCACGGTGATCGGCCTCCCCGGCGACGTGAAGAAGGCCGACGAGTGAGCGACGCCTGCGTCGAGGTCGCCGAGAGCGACGGCGCGATCATCGACGTCGACGACGTGCTCGTCGTCCGGCGCGGGCCGGGCGCGAACTGCTCGTCGATCGGGAGCGCGCTCGACGTGTTGTTCTTCGCGGCGGCGCTGTCGGGCGTCGTGCTCGCCGTCGCCGCTGCGTCGTTCGCGCGCGCGCCGCCGCCGCCTCCGTCGCCTCCGTCAAAGGACGACGATGCGCGCTCGCCTTGAGCCGTTCGGCGCGTGGGTCCGCACGAACGACGCGACGCTCGTCGCGCTGTCGCGCGCCGGCGCGAAGAGGCTCGGCCTCGACGGCGGCGAGCTCTGGCGTGACCCCATCGAAGCCGCCTCCGCGACGAGGCCGCGCGCGCCGCTCGAGGTGCACGTCGCCGTCACGTCGCGCTGCGCCGCCGGGTGCACGGGCTGCTACCTCGACGCGCGGCCCGACGGCGACTCACCGCCGTTCGACGAGCTCGCGGCGCGGCTCGACGCGGTCGCGGCGCGCGGCGCGTTCACGGTCGCGTTCGGCGGGGGCGAGCCCCTCGGTCGAGCCGACCTCGGCGAGCTCGCGGCGCACGCGCGCGCCCGCGGCCTCGTCCCCGTCGTGACGACGAGCGGCCTCGGGATGACCGCCGAGAAGGCCGCGCGCCTCGCGCCGTTCGCGCAGGTGAACGTGAGCTACGACGGCGTCGGCGCGGCATACGAGGGCGTGCGCGGGTTCGACGGCGCCGCGGTGGCCGAGCGCGCGATGGCCCTCCTCCAAGCGGCCGGCGTGCCGTTCGGCGTCAACGTCGTGCTCACGCGCGGCTCGTTCGACGCGCTGCCGGAGACGCTCGCCCGGGCCGAGGCGCTCGGCGCACGCGAGGCGCAGCTCCTTCGCTACAAGCCCGCGGGCCGCGCCGCGTCGATGACGTACCTCGAGACGCGGCTCACGCCCGAGCAGGTCGAGAGGCTGCCTCGCGTGCTCGAAGAGCAGTCGCGGACGCGCTCGCTCTCGCTGCGCGTCGACTGCGCGCTCGTCCCGCTGCTCTCCGGCGGCGACCTCGACCTCGACGCCGAGCAGCTCGCGCGGTTCGGCGTCTTCGGGTGCGAGGCAGGCCGTCACCTCGAGGCGCTCGACGTCACCGGCGCGCCGAGGCCGTGCAGCTTCGCGCCCGAGGGAGCCGATCGCGGCGCGTGGCGCGAGCCGCCGAGCGACGCGCCGTGCGCCACCTGCTCGATCCGCGCCGTGTGCCGCGGCGGCTGCAAGGTCGTCGCGCGGCACGTCACGGGCGACCTCGGCCCCGACCCCGAGTGCCCGCGCGTCCGCGCCCACGCGCGCGCCTGAGGTTCGACGCCTCGAAGTCCTCGGAATCCCACGGCCCGTCGCCCGCTGCGCTTCGAAAGGACCGAAGCGTCGTACGATCGCGCGCTTCGTTTGTCGAAATCGGGTATCCGCCGTTCGTCACGGTGCATGGGGGCGCTCCGCCTCCGGAGGAGTCTCCGTCATGCCTACGCTCTCGCAGAACCCCGCCCTCGGCACGTTCGCGCTCACCGCGGCCGCGCTGTCCGTCCTCTTGCTCGTGCTGTGGGCGCTGACCGGCGTCGCGCGCGGCAAGTCGAAGCTCACCCCCAACGCCGAAGACGCCAAGGGCGCGACCGCGCTCAAGGCCGAGGACCCCGAGGGCGTCACGCGCTCGATGCGCGTCTACATGAACGCGCTCGCGAACATCGTGCCGTTCCTCATCACGGCGTTCGCGTGGGTGATGCTCGGCGCCGACGCGGGCACGGCGCGCATCATCTTCGGTGTGTTCGTGGGCGCGCGCGTGCTGCACGCGTTCGCGTACTCGTACGGCAAGCAGCCTTGGCGCACGATCTTCTTCGTCGTCGCGCAGCTCGCGACCCTCGCCGTGATCGTGCAGGCGGTGCGCGCGGCCGTCGCCGTCTGACGCGTCAGCTGCGGGCGGCGCGGCGCACGTCGTCCGTCGCCGCCGCGGCCGCCTCGGTCTCCGCCTCGACTTCTGCATCCGCGGCGCGCGCGCGCTCGTCCTCGGGGCTGGTCGCGCCGACGCGGACGCGCGCAGCGGGCGCCCGCCAGTGGCTCGCCTCGGCGACGACGCGCCGGAGTACGCGGCCGGCCGCCGCCCGTCGTCGCCGCGCGAGCACGCCGAAGATCGTCCGCGCGAGCAGGAGCATGCACGGGATCCACAGCAGCGGCGCGAGGAGCCCTATCGCGCCGAACTTCAGGACCAGCATGATGTAGAGGCCCATCGGGCCGACGCCCGCGCCGACGCCGATGCCGACGAAGAGCCCGACGGCCTGGCCCGTGAGCGACTGCTCGACCGCGACGCGCGAGCGGCCGTCGCGCGAGCGAACGCGGACCGTCGGCCCGCGACCGCGACCGCGGTAGTCGACGGAGGGATGCCACGCGAAGGTCTTGCCGAGCGTCTCGACGGTGCCCGACTCGCCGACCTCGCTCCGGAGCGCGTCGACGAGATCCTCACGCTGGGTGGTGGTCGGCTCCCCGTCGACCTCGCGCTCGAGGACGATGCGAGTCGGCGCGCCGATGAAGCCTGAAGGCTTCGCCGACACGTCGGCGGACGCGAGATCCTCCTCGTCGCCCTCGCCGTCCCCTTCGCCGTCGGGCCGAAGCGCGCGCTCGACGGCCTGCTCGGAGATGCCGAGATCGCCCAGCCGCCGCACGACCTCATCGCGCGTGAGCGCCACGCCGGCGCCGGCGAGATTGGGGTCCTTCTCGGCGAGCGCGGCCGCGCGGCGGACGATGCGCCGCACGTCGGCCGGGCCGAGGGTCTCTGCGCGAAAAGGGTCCTCGTTCATGATGCACGCGCCTTCCCGCCGCGCGGGCGGATCATACTCGTCGGATGAGCGCGATGGCGCTGACCGTTTCCGCTTGACTTCGAGATCACGATGAGCGCGCACATGCCACCATGTGATGCATCGCCTTGATTTGTCGTCCTTTTACGACTTGACATCTTCCCACCTTGAGGCCCGGCCGGTAAGGTTCACGATCACCGTGTTCAGCGACTCCGTCGTGGGCACCACCACCGTCTATTCGCGCAGCTCACCGCGTGGGCCGAGCACTCGGGGAACGGCAAGACATGGCTGAAGAACGGCTCGAACCTGATCAGCAACGCGGCGCTCTCGAGCTCGACGACGAAGGTGTTCTCCATCAACACGCACCTCGCGACGCCCACGCTGGGCGCTGTCCGGTTCGTGATGCAGCTCAGCGGCGGGGGTTTCCCCGCCGTCGCGCACCGCGCTGTGGGCTCTGGCGCGCGATCGCACGCGGGTGGCGGACGACATCTGCTGCGATGAGCCGGACCAGACGATCTACGTTGGCGAGGTCCAGCCGCAGCGGAGCCCGCGCTTCGGCACGAGGGCCAAGCGCGTCAAGCCGCGTCGCACTTCGAGAGCGCCGCTGCGCAGCTCCGCGGCGCGCACAAGCCCCACTCCGCTCTGGCCCTGACGTCGCTCACCGGTCACACTCGAGGCTCGCGATGCTCGCATTCCAGCGCACCATCTACGACGACTTCCTGACCGGCATCGGCACGGTGGGTCTCTCGTCGGGCCTCTACGACCAGCTGCTCGGCCTCCCGGACGAGCTCGAGGTCGCCATCACGGCCGACCAGGTGGCTTGCCGGACGCTCTCGAACGGCTTGAAGCAGATCATCTGCGAAGGTGAGTGACTGCGTGACGAGCGAAATCGTTCAACCCAGGCGCTCTGGCCCTGACGTCGCTCACCGGTCACACTCGAGGCTCGCGATGCTCGCATTCCAGCGCACCATCTACGGCGTCCGCCTCACCGGCGTCGGCAGGTCCGCATGCATCGGGCGTCGCGATCATCACGAGGCCCGCCGCGATGCAAGCGAGCGAGCTCGACAGGCGCGCTGCCAGACCGGCCCTACGCGCCGTGCCGCGGCCGCACGATCTTCATGAAGACCCTTGCGTTGTTCCCGAAGATCAACGATCCTGTTC
>DASYCF010000235.1:0-5562 GCA_036500365.1 Byssovorax sp. | reverse complement strand
CGCCGTCTTGATGGTGAACGCGACGGTGCTCGGCGGCCTGGTCGGCTTCTCGATCCAAAAGGCGAGCGGCTCGAGCGACCCGCGCCTGCTCTACCCGCTGCTCGCGGTCGGCGCGGGCATCGGCCTCGGCAGCTCGCTCCTGATCACCGAGGAGTGGGACGTCACGCCCGCCGACGCCTGGTACCTCTCCGCGGGCATGTGGTGGCCGACGCTCGCCGGGCACTTCCTCTACGCGGGCCGCTTCAGCACGCTGCCGGAGGAGGACCGCTGGGAGTTCGGCCTCATCGGCGCGACGATGGGCCTCACGCTGTCGACCCTCGGCGTCTCGCTGCGGCCGATGAGCGAGGGCGGCGCGTGGCTCGCGCACTCGGGCGGCGCGCTCGGCGTCGTGTTCGGCGGCCTCGGCGAGTTCATGGGCCGCGGCAGCGTGCACACGACGCCGTTCTCGGGCATGGGCTACGGCGCCGGCATCGGCTGGCTCGCCGCGGCGGCGGCCGCGACGCAGTGGCGCCCGAGCCCGACGCGCGTGCTCGCCGTCGACATCGGCGCGTTCGTCGGCGGCCTCGGGGGCGCCGCGGTCGGGAGCCCGCTCCTCTTCGGCACGCGCGACGCGACGAAGCAGCGCGGCTGGACGGCGATCACCGGCGGCGCGGCGCTCGCGGGCGGCGCGCTCGGCTTCGCGTTCGGCCGCGAGCGCGGCGCGACGCCGAAGACCGCGTGGATGGTCCCGACGCCGGAGATCCTCGGCGAGAGCGTCATCGGCGACCGTCGCGCGCCGATCGTCGGCCTCGCGTGGACCGGCTCGCTCGAGGCAGACGGCAAGCCAGGAAACCCCGTGCGCTGAGCGCAAACGCACGCCCGGCATACGCGCCGCGTGGGACCGCGCGCGTTGTGGGGCTCGACGCGTCATGGTAGCTCGCGCGACATGGCCCAGGAACCTGTCGAGGGCGCGCCCGCCGCGGGCACGCTGCGCGTCGTGATCGAGGCGGCCGACGTCGGCGCGCGGCTCGACAAGCTGGTCGTCCGCGCCGCGCCGGGCCTCGGTCGAGCGGGCGCGAAGAAGCTCTTCGAGGAGGGCCGCGTGCGCGTGTTCGGGCCGGGTGAGACTCGCGGCCACCGCGCGTCGAAGGGCGACGTCGCGCCGGCGGGCGGCGCGTTCGAGGTCACGCTCGGCGACGCCGCCGCGTCGGACGCCGCGCTGCCCGACGCGTCCGCGCCGCTCGTCATCGTGCTCGAGACGTCGGAGGTCGTCGTCGTGGACAAGCCGGCGGGTCAGCCGAGCGCGCCCATCGAGCGAGGCGAGCTCGGCGCGGTCGCGAACGCGCTCGTCGCGCGCTTCCCCGAGATGGCGCGCGTCGGCTACTCGGCGCGCGAGCCGGGGCTCTGTCATCGCCTCGACACGGGCACGAGCGGCCTCCTCGTCGCGGGCCGCACGCGCGCCGCCTTCGAGGCGATCACGGGCGGCATCAAGGAGGGCCGGCTCGACAAGCGCTATCTGCTCCTCTGCGCCGAGGAGGGCCTGCCCGACGCGGGCGACATCGATTTTCCCCTCGCGCCCGATCCGAAGCACAAGGGCCGCGTCCTCGCGTGCGTGCACCCGCGCGACGTCGCGCGCCTCACGCCGCGCCCCGCGACGACGACGTTCCGCGTCCTGCGGCGCGCGAACGGGTGGGCCGAGGTCGAGGCGCGCGCCGGCCGCGCAGCCCGTCACCAGATCCGCGCGCATTTCGCCGCGCTCGGGCACCCGCTCGCGGGCGACGCGCTCTACGGCGGCCCGCCGATGCCCGACTCCGCGAAGGCGCGCGCCGGCCACGCCTTGCACGCGAGCCGCGTCACGTGGCCTGGATCGCCCGCGCTGCCCGCGTTCTCGCTCGAGTCACCGCTGCCCGTGGAGCTCGAGGCGGCGCTCACCGAGCCGTAGCCGTCGCGAGGCCCCGCGACGCGATCTGCGCGGACGCCCGTCTATCCGAAAATGGAACCCGGAGCGACCTTCCGAGGCGAAGGCCTCAGCAGGCGCCCGAGCGGCCGGGCTCGGAGAGAGGCAGCGCGCGGAGCGCCTTCTTCAGCGCGGCCGCGTCCTTCACCGGCATCGCGCCGAAGACGAGGCCGAGGCAGCGGCCTGCGTCGGACGGGCGACGGCCGTGCACGACGCGCGCGACGGACGCGGGCGCGTCGATCCACGCGCCGGTGCGCGGCACGCGGAACGAGACGAGCAGCTCCTCGCCCGTGAGCACGCGCGTGTCGGTCGAGACGAGCATGCCCTCGGTCGAGAGATCGAGCGCCAGATCGGCGACGAGTCGGAAGTCGCGCTCGCGCACGACCTGGCAGCGGAGCAGCACACCCCGGCGCGGAGAGCGGCGACGGGGCCTTTCGCGGTTCGGATGGCTCATGAACGAAACGCTACGGGTCGCCGGGCTCGCGGGCCCAATTGTCTGCGACGCCCGTCAGCGCGCGAGGCCCATGCGCCGCGCTACGCCGTCGCGATAGGCGAGCCACATCGCCAGCGCGCGCTCGACGGCGGCGACGATCGCGCCCTCGTGGCCCGCGGCGTTCTCGAGGACCATCGACCACGCGTCGCGCCGATGCCCGCCTTCGACGGCGCGGTGCGCGCGCGCGAGCCGCAGCTTGTCAGGCGGGCAGCCATAGAAGGCGACCATCGGGTGCTTCGCGACGACCTCGTCGATCGGCGCGGGCGCGCGCGTGCCGGCGAGCTCGGCGCGCTCGTGCACGCTGCCCTCGACGAAGATCGTCAGCACGGCGGCGCCGACGACCCACGGCGCCTCGACGCTCACGCGATCGAGCATCTCGCGGTAGGCGCGCGCCTCGGGCTCGAGCGGCGGCGCGTCGCCCTCGACGTCGGCGCGCGCGATGCCGAGCCCGTCGATCATCTCGAGGAAGAGCTCGGGGTGCGGCGCGCCGAACGAGAGCTTGCCCGTCTGCTCTTCGTAGATGTTCTCGGCGAGCGCCGCGCGCACGCTCGGGGGCGGGCCCTGGCCGAGCACGCGCGCGAGCAGCATGGGGAAGTCGCGCACGTAGACCTGGAGCTCGTGCCGGAAGTGCACGGTGAGCTGCGCCTTCGTGAGGCCGGGCCGCGTGAACGCGGGCCACGCCCAGTGATCCTTCCGATCCATCACGGCGAGGAGCCGCTCCTCGAGCGCGCGCGCGTCGGTCGACATCGCGTCTCGCTATACGGCTCGCGCTCGAATCGGTCGAGTAAACGAGCGGCTTTCTTGACGGCGCGCGGCGCACGGGCGCTCTCTCGGCGCATGGCGAACGACGAAGAGCCGCCGATGCGCGGGCTCGCGCGCGTCGCGGCCGCGTGCACCGCTTGGTCCGAGCGCTGGGTCCCGGACGCGTTCGTGTTCGCGCTCCTCGCGACGATCGCCGCCGTGATCGCAGCGCTCTCGACGGGCGCGTCGCCGCTCGAGGTCGCGCGGATCTGGGGCTCGGGGTTCTGGGAGCTGCTCGCGTTCACGCTGCAGATGTCGCTCGTCGTGATCACGGGCTACGTCGTCGCGACCTCGCGCCCCGTGTACCGGCTCATCGCGCGCGTCGCCGCGATGCCGAGGACCCCGCGCGGCGCCATCGTGATGGTCGCGCTCTTCGCGATGGCCTCGTCGTGGCTCAACTGGGGCTTCTCGCTCGTGTTCTCCGCCATGCTCGCGAAGGAGGTCGCGCGGCGCGTGAAGGGCGTCGACTACCGCGCCGTGTGCGCGAGCGCGTTCCTCGGCCTCGGCAGCGTCTGGGCGCAGGGACTCAGCGGCTCGGCCGCGCTGCAGATGGCGACGGCGACCGCGCTCCCCGCGGCGACGCGCGCGATCGTCGAAGGCCCTGCGGGCGACGGTCACGTGCCCGGCGGCGTCATCCCGCTGTCGCGCACGATCTTCCTCTGGCAGAGCTTCGCGTCGGTCGCGATCGAGATGGTCGTCGTCGCCGTCGTCGTGTGGCTCTCGGCGCCCGACGCGGCGCGCGCGAAGAGCGCGGCAGACCTCGGCGTCGACCTCGGCCGCTCGCCGCTCGACGACGACGACGCCGATGCGAAGGCGGACGTCGCGCGAACGCCCGGGGAGAGGCTCGAGCACGCCGCCTCGCTCAACCTCGCGTTCGTCGCGCTCACCGCGCTCTACCTCGTCGCGTATTTCCGCGAGGCCGAGAGCGTCGTGCAGGCCGTGTCGCTCAACGTCATCAACCTCACGCTGCTGGCGCTCGGCTTCGCGCTTCATCGAACGCCCGCGCGGCTCATGCGCGCCGTGCGCGACGCGACGCCCGCCGTGTGGGGAGTCATCCTGCAGTTCCCGCTGTACGCGGGCATCGCCGCGCTCATCACGAAGACGCACCTCAACGCGAAGATCGCGGCAGCGTTCGTGTCGATCTCGACGGCGAAGACCTTCCCCGCCGTCATCGCGCTCTACTCCGCGGCGCTCGGCGTGTTCGTGCCGAGCGGCGGATCGAAGTGGGTCGTCGAGGCGCCGTACGTCATGCAGGCCGCGCGCGACTTGCACGTACATCTCGGGTGGATGGTCGCGGTGTACGACCTCGGCGAGGCGCTCGCGAACCTCGTCCAGCCCTTCTGGATGCTCCCGATTCTGGGGCTCTTCCACCTGCGCGCGCGCGACGTCATGGGCTACACGTTCGTCGTCTTCGTCGTGCTCTTGCCGCTCGTGCTCGTGCTCGTGACCGTCCTCGGCGCCACGCTGTCGTTTCCGCTGTAACGAGAAGCAGAAAACAGCTCACGAGAGATCGCGGATCGGACTGCGCGTGCGCGACGCGCTGCTACACTCGGCAGTGGGCATGCACCTTCTTCGTCGTACCGCGGCCCGCTGCATGGCCGTGTCAGTTGGTACCCTGTTCGTCGTCGGGTGCAGCACGACGACGTTCACCTCCGCCGAGGCGCCGCGCGCGCCGACGCCGAAGTCGGTCACGCGCGCGCAGCCGGGAGGTGACGCTTCGGACCCGGAGCTCGCCGCGCTCGAGCGCCTCGCCGCCGAGCCGCGCGGTCAGCGCGGCGATCGCTTCGGCACGCTGAAGGTGCCGCTGTTCGACTGGAAGCAGTGGCAGCGCGTGCGCCTGTGGGCCGCGCCGACGCGCGCGACCTTCCAGTACGGCGACGCAAAGTACGCCTTCAACGCCGTCTGGTATGTGAAGAGCGAGGGCGACGCGAGCGACGTCGACACGTGCCTCGACGCGTTCGAGAAGAAGGCGCGCCCCGTCGTCGACGGCTACGGCGTGCGCGTCGTCGAGACGCGATCGCTCCGCACGCGGCAAGACGCAGGCGGCGAGCTGCGACCGATGGTCGTGAAGCTCTACGAGGGCAGCATCGACAGCGTGCTCGCGAGCGACGAGTACGTCGGCGGCCTCGCCGCGTACGAGTCGTGGCCGGGCACGTGCCTCGTGCAGGGCTTCGCGGTGGTCGCGACGCACCACAAAGATCTCGCGATCAAGGTGCGCGACCGCTGGGTCGAAGACGCGGCGAGCCGCCTCGTGTGGCGCGCCGAAGTGCACGACGCGCCGACGTTCGACGCGCGCTGACGTCGGGCCGCCGTCGAATCGCCGAGCGCGGAT
>DASYCF010000234.1:0-4973 GCA_036500365.1 Byssovorax sp. | reverse complement strand
GCGCGACGCGGAGGCCGTCGCCCGTGTCGCGCCACATCTCGAGCTCGGGCTGGAAGAAGCGGCGGTTCCACTCGGCGAGCACCTCCCACGGGTCGGCGACCGCCTCGTACCAGTCACGGCGATCGGCGCGGCGCGGCAGCCTCCGGACGACGCGCGCCGCGAGGAGCGTGCGCAGCGCGACGCTGACGGTGCTCTTCGCGACCGACACGCGCGCGGCGAGCTGCTCGAGCGAGATCGGCTCGGCCGAGACGAAGAGGACGGCATAGAGGCGCCCGGCGAGCGGGTTCACCCCGTAGAGGCCCGTGACGCGGGCCACGCCGTCTTCGAACCGCAGCGCGGCCTCGCGAAACGATGCTTCTTCGGTCGTCTTGCGTTTCATTTTGATCGTTCGGCTCGAACCGAACGATCCGAACATTAGCGTGCGGCCCCGGCATGTCAAGCGGCGCCCGCGCGACCGACGCCGCAGCGACGAAGTGACCGAGGAGCGCGCGCGCTCGTCGACGCGGAGGTCTCCGCTCGATTCTCAGTAGCGCCAGGGCGACCGTCCGCGAGACCGCCTCAAGGCCTCTCGCGCCCACGCCGTCGTCCGGTCCTTGTGACAAGACGTGCACGGGTTCGGGATCTTGAACGCCTCGGTCATCGCCGGACCGACGAAGGTAAACGTGTGAGCGCGGACGTTCACGTCGCCGATCGTCTTCTCGATCGCGGGCATGTGACACGCTACGCAGCGTGAGCCGGCGCTGCCCTTCGCGTGCATCGTGTGGGCCTCGAGCGTCGCCGCGCGCGGCCCGTTCGCGCCGCCCGGCGCGTGACAGCGGAGGCACAGCGCGTCGCCCGCCTCTCGCGTCTGCGCCGGGTGGTCGGTGCCGTGGACGTCGTGGCAGCTCGCGCAGGTGACGCCGTGCTTGTACATCTCGCTCTGCACGAAGTCGTTCCCCTGCATGCGGTTCTTGTGCGCGGTGCCGTCGGCGAAGTGGGTGAACGTCTGCTCGCCGAGCTTGTGGTCCTCGAGCCGCCAGAAGTCCGCGAGCTCGAGCCCGACTTGATACCCGACGGGCCAGTCGTACTGCCGCCCTTCGATCGGGTCTTGGAGCGGGCGACCCTGCGTGTGGCACTGGATGCACGTGTCGCTCGCGTGCACGGGATCCATGCGCGAGGGGTTCTGCACGTTGGCGCGAGACGGCGCCTTCGCGTGGGCGGCGGCGGGGCCGTGGCACCGCTCGCAGCCGACGTTCCACTCGACCACCGTCTTCGTCTTCACGTCGTATCCGACCGAGTGACATCCGTCGCAGAGCGGGCCAGTCGGCCGCTGCATGTTGTCGGGTGGATACGAGGGAGCCCACCAGTCGGTGTTCGCCTCGACGAAATACGGCTTCCACGCCTTGTGCGTGACGTCCCACTGCACCGGCTCGGGGAAGTAGTCGGCGCCGACCTTGGTGAAATAGCGCTGCTTCCAGATGCTGCCATAGACGAGCGCGACGTCCGCCTTCGCGAAGGGATGGATCGGGTTCGCGCTCGGGTCCGCGAGGATCGCCTCGGGGTGCTCCCTCGGATCGCGCACGACGTTCGCCATCGGCGTCTTCTTCCACCGCTCGTAGATCGCGGCGTGGCACGGCCTGCACGCCGCGGAGCCCGCGAACGCGCCGTGCGCGAGCGCGGCCGCGGCGGCGGTGCCGGGCTCGGGCGCGGAGGGTCCGCTCGCGGGAGCGGGAGCGCCGGCGACGACCGGCGCCGGGGTCGACGGAGCAGGCGCGCCGCAGGCCGCGATCGAGGTTGCCAGGCACGCGGCGAGGGGGAGCGCCCGCTTCACCGCGTCAGTGTACGCCGCCGACGAGCCACGCCTGGGCGGGCACGAGCACCTCTTCCGGCGACAGGCCGCCCTGCGACGCGCCGGTGGTGCCGCGTCCGTCGACCGTCGGCGCCATCCGGAAGCCGTGATCGCCGAACACGAACGCGAGCGTGCGCGGCGGGAGCGGGGCGAGGTGCCGCGCGAGCACGTCGGCGACCTCGTCGGCGATGCGATCCATGCGCACGTCGAACGCGGGGCCCTGGCCCCGGAGGCGCGCCTCGACGAGGTCGAGCTTGAGGAGCTCACGGGATCCCGCGCGTTCGCGGCGCAGCGTGGCGACGGCGCGCCCGCGCGAGACGTCCGGCTCGGGCTCGCTCTCGGGCGGCAGGTCACGGAGCGCGTCCTGTCCGCGCGAGAGCAGCGCCATCTGCGCGGGCGTCGTCGTCGGCGCGGCGGCCCAGAGCAGGCCGTGATCGACCGCGACGGCGTGCCCCGCGAGCTGCGACGCGAGTCGACCCTCGACGCGCTCGCCGAGGTCGAAGCGCATCGCGTCGACGAGGATGAGCTTCACCGCGCGCGCGCCGTTCAAGCGAGCGACCTTCGCCGCGACGTCGAACGCGTCGAACACCATCGGCGGGCGCTTGCCCGTGACGCGCACGGCCGCGAAGCCCTCCCGCCAGCTGTGCTCGAACTGCGCGCGCCACTCGTCGACGATCGAGCGCACGGCGCCGTCGGCCTCGCCGCGCGCGATCGCGCCGAGCAGCGGGACGTAGTGCTGCACGAAGAGCTTCTCGATCGCGGACACGGGCTTCGGACCGCGCGCCTTCTCGAGCTCCATCGCGTGCGCGCGGCTCGCGGACGAGTCGACGACGCGGCGCACGTCGGACGTGACCGCGGGCGGCACGGCGGACGGCGCGGGCGCCGATGCGAGGGCGGGCGCGGGCTCGGGTGCGGGCTCGGGCTCGGGCTCGGGCTCGGGGGCGGGCTCGGGCTCGGGCTCGGGGGCGGGCTCGGGGGCGGGCTCGGGCTCGGGCTCGGGTGCGGGCTCGGGTGCGGGCTCGGGCTCGGGGGCGATGTCGCGGTCCGCGACCGGGACGGGGCGCAGGCGCACGGGCGCGCGCGGCGGCTCGGCGCGCGGCGCGACGAGATCGGTGAGGGCGAGCGGGGCGAGCACGCGCGCGTCGCGATCGATCTCCTCGAGCACGATGGCGATCGGCGCCTCGCGCGCCGCGGCGAGCCACGTGAGGAGCGCCGCGCCGTCGTCGAGGTCGACCACGCCGTCGACGCGCGCGAGCGCAGGCACCGTGACGCCGAGGCCAGCCGCGCCGAGGGCGCGCGCACGGAACACCTGATCGCGCACGATGGCCTCGAGCGGCGCGTCGACCGAGGTCGCCGACGGGAGGGCGCCGCGCAGCGCGAGCGCGCCTTCGACCGCGTCGTCGATGGCCTTGCGCAGGCCCCCGCGCGGCGTCTCGGGGGCGCGCGCCACGACGAAGCGCCGCGACGCGAGCTCGTCCGCGAGCTCTCCGATCCTCGCCGAGGCAGCGAACCGCGGCCCGGTCACCTGCGCCTCGAAGCGCGCGGCGCGCACCTTGGCGCGGAGCGCGCGCAGGCTCGAAGCATCCGGCGCAGGCAGCTCGCTCACCCGATCGCGGGCGACTTCCATCCTCGACGACATGCGCGCAACCTATGCAGAAGCCTCGTTTTCGGGCGAATTTTCGGCGACGCGCCCGCCTCGCTGCGATACGAACGCTGGCAGCGTGTTCGCGGATTTCCTCTTCAACGGCGCGGGCGCCGCGGTCGATCGGCTCGCGAGCTACGCGTTCGTGGGCCGCACCAAGCGCGCGCGCGCGCGGTCGTCGGCGGAGTCGCTCGGCCCGGCGGAGCGGGAGCGGGCCCTCGCCGCGATCGCGTCGACCTGGGACCCGGCCACGCTCGACGACGACCGGCTCTTCCCGCGCTCGCCGGCGATCGACCCGAAGCTCGCGAGGGTGCGGGCGCTCTCGGGCGGCGACGTCGTCGACGCGTCGTGGGCCAGCGCCTTCACGCCGATCGACGACGCCGTGACCGAGCGCTACGCCGCTCGCGCCGAGAACGCCCGCGCCGCCGTGCGGCTCTTCCTGCACCATGAGCCGCGCCCGGCGGCCGTGCTCGTCCACGGCTACCGCGCGGGCCGGTTCTCGTTCGAGGAGCGCGCGTGGCCCGTGTCGTGGCTCTTCGAGCGCGGCCTCGACGTCGCGCTGTTCACGCTGCCGGGCCACGGCGCGCGCGGCCGCGGCGACGGCGGCGCGCCGTTCTGGCCTTCGAGCGATCCGCGCGTCACGAACGAGGGCTTTCGTCAGGCGATGTTCGACCTCGGCGCGCTCGTCGATCACCTGCACGCGCGCGGCGCGCCGAGCGTGGGCGTCATGGGCATGAGCCTCGGCGGCTACACGACGGCGCTCGCCGCCACGGTCGAGCGAGGCCTCTCGTTCGCCATGCCGATCATCCCGCTCGCGTCGCTGCCCGACGTCGCGCGCGAGGGCGATCGCTACGTCGGCACGCCCGAGGAGCAGCGCACGCAGCACGAGCTCCTCGAGCGCGCGCACCTCGCCGTGAGCCCGCTCGCGCGCGCGCCGCTCATCGACCCGTCGCGCACGCTCGTCGTCGCCGCGACGGGCGATCGCATCACGCCCGTCGCGCACGCGCGCAAGCTCGCGGCGCACCTCGGCGCGCCCATCGTCGAGCTCGCGGGCGGGCACCTCCTCCAGATGTGGCGGGGCGAGGCGTTCCGTCAGGTCGGGCGGCTCCTCGGCGGCCTCGGCCTGCTCGCCGAGCGTCAGCGGTAGGGCGGCTTCGCGGCGAGGCGCGTGAGCGCGTCCTCGATGTGCACCTTGTGCGGCGCGCGCGCGGCCCGCAGCGCCGCCCGGTACGCGCCCGCGGCGTCGTCGGAGCGGCCCTGCGCCTCGAGCGCGCGCCCGAGGTGATAGAGCCGACCCGTCATGTGCATCGGCGAGCCGGGCCGATCGAGCGACGCGCGCAGCCGCTCCTCTGCCTCGGCCGGTCGCCCGCGCGCGACGTCGATCACGCCGCGCAACGCCAGCACGTACGCCTGATCGGCGCCCTTCGCCTCGGCAGCGGCCGCGTCGGCGAGCCGCTCGGCCGTCGCGACGTCGCCGACGTGGAGGAAGGCGTTCGCCACGTG
>DASYCF010000233.1:0-5954 GCA_036500365.1 Byssovorax sp. | reverse complement strand
TGGATTCGGGCCTCATCGCGACGATCTCGAGCTCAGGCTCGACGGCAGGCTCGCCCGCGTCGTCGCGTCGCAGGGGCAGCACCGCGCGGTCACGTTGGCGCTCAAGGCTGCCGAGGCGGCGACGGTGGCGGCGCTCCGCGGGCTCTGGCCGATGCTCCTCCTCGACGACGTGTCGAGCGAGCTCGACCGCGCGCGGACCGCCGCCTTGTTCGACTTTCTGGGCGATGCGCACGGCCAGATCGTCCTGACCACGACGCGGCCCGAGCTCATCGAGGCGCCGCGTGTCGCGCGCGCGGACGTCGAGGTCGTCGAGGGCCGCGTGTCGGCTCCGGCCGCGCGTTGAGGGTGCAGACGACGCGTGCCCGGAAGGCGCGATCGAGCCCGGAAAACCGCGAGCAATTAGGGCCTCGAACGCTTGCTCGGAGGGCCTCATGGAGGTACATTCCGCGCTCCAATTCCGGCCTGCGTTCGACCCGCTTCGAGCGCGCGCGGCGCCGCCAAACAAGGCGACGCGGCCCCGGCAATCCCACGCGGTCCCCAGCGCGCGCACGCAGCGCCGCACGGGGGCCGAGCGCCTCTGCGGAGGCGAGTCGCCAGGACCATGACCAACGTCACCACCCAAAGCGACCGCGCGCCGGCGGCCTCGTACGACGAGAAGAGCATCGGCGTGCTCGAGGGGCTCGAGGCCGTGCGCAAGCGCCCGGGCATGTACATCGGCGACGTGCACGACGGCTCGGGCCTGCACCACCTCGTGTGGGAGGCCGTCGACAACGCGGTCGACGAGCACCTCGCCGGGTACTGCAAGCTCATCCACGTCACCATCCACTTCGACGGCTCCGTCTCGGTCGAGGACGACGGTCGCGGCATCCCCGTCGGCATGCACGACAAGGGCGTCAGCGCGGCCGAGGTCGTGATGACGATCCTCCACGCCGGCGGCAAGTTCGACAACGCGAGCTACAAGGTGTCCGCGGGCCTGCACGGCGTCGGCGTCAGCGCGGTCAACGCCGTCAGCGAGTGGCTCAAGCTCGAGATCAAGCGCGAGGGTCACGTCTGGGTGCAGGAGTACGCGCGCGGCGTCCCGAAGACGAAGCTCGCGCCCATCGGCAACACCGACAAGACGGGCACGCTCGTCACGTTCAAGCCCGACACGACGATCTTCACCGTCGTCGAGTTCAACTTCGACATCCTCGCGAGCCGCCTCCGCGAGCTCTCGTTCCTCAACGCGGGCCTGGTCATCCACCTCGACGACGAGCGGCCCGACGGCCGGCACGAGACGTACGAGTACCGGGGCGGCATCGCCGAGTTCGTCGCGCTGCTGAACAAGGCGAAGGAGCCCGTGCACGAGCCCGTCATCTCGTTCCTCGCGTCCGACGCGAGCGGCGCGACGTCGCTCGCCAACGGCGCGCCGCCCGTCACGGTCGAGGTCGCGCTCCAGTGGAACGCCTCGTACACCGAGGCGATTTTTTGCTACACGAACAACGTCCACAACAAGGACGGCGGCACGCACCTCACCGGGCTCCGCGCCGCGCTCACGAAGACGGTCAACGCGTACGGCGCCGCGCACAACCTCTTCAAAGAGCTGAAGCAAGGCCTCGCCGGCGAAGACGCGCGCGAGGGACTCACGTGCGTGCTCAGCGTGAAGCACCCCGACCCGTCGTTCGACTCGCAGACGAAATCGAAGCTCGTCTCGAGCGAGGTGAAGGGCATCGTCGAGGCGGCCGTGACCGACAAGCTCGGTCAGTACTTCGAAGAGCACCCGGCGAACGCGAAGCGCATCGTCGAGAAGGCCGTCGTCGCCGCCAAGGCGCGTGAGGCGGCGCGCAAGGCGCGCGAGACGATCCGAAAGGGATCGCTCGACATCACGAGCCTCTCCGGCAAGCTCGCAGACTGCCAGTCGAAGGACCCCGAGAAGAGCGAGATCTACATCGTCGAGGGCGACAGCGCCGGCGGCAGCGCGAAGCAGGGGCGCGACCGTCACTACCAGGCGATCTTGCCGTTGCGCGGCAAGATCCTGAACGTCGAGCGCGCGCGCCTCGACCGGATGCTCGGCTCGGCCGAGGTCGGCACGCTCATCACGGCGCTCGGCTGCGGCATCAACGACGCGGGCGGCTTCGAGATCGACAAGCTCCGCTATCAGAAGATCATCCTGATGACCGACGCCGACGTCGACGGCTCGCACATCCGCACGCTGCTCCTCACGTTCTTCTTCCGGCAGATGGTCGAGGTCATCGAGCGCGGGTATCTCTACATCGCGCAGCCGCCGCTCTACGGCGTCAAGAAGGGCAAGAAGGACCTCTATCTCAAGGACCAAGCCGCGCTCGACGAGTTCGCCATCCAAAACTCCGTCGAGGGGCTCGAGCTCTCGTCGAAGGGGGCGCCGCACGGCATCTCGGGCGCGCCGCTCTATCGCCTCGCGCAGCGGCTCCGTCGGTTCAAGGGCGCGCTCGCCAGCATCGACAAGCGGTGCGACGCGCGCTTCGTCGCGGGCGTGCTGCGGTCGAGCGGGCTCGGCCTCGCCGACGATCTCAAGCAGCGCAAGGTCGTCTCGAAGGCCGCGACCGCGCTGCACGACTACCTCGCCGTGCGGTATCCGGACCTCGCGCCCATCCGCGTCGAGACGCAAGACGACACGGAGCACGGCACGACGAGCATCGTCGTCACGCCGCGGCCGGGCGCGCCGGCGCGCGCCGGCGTCATCGACTGGTCGCTCGTCACGTCGCCCGAATATCAGGAGGCTTGGTCCATCGATCAAGACATCCGCTCGCTCGGCGCGGCGCCCTACGTCGCGCGCACGCAGTCGAGCGCCGAGGAGCTCGAGTCGAGCGAGGCGCTGATGGACTGGCTCGAGGTGCGGGGCAAATCGGGACTCCGCATCAAGCGCTTCAAGGGCCTCGGCGAGATGAACGCCGAGGAGCTCTGGGAGACGACGATGAACCCCGACGGACGCACGCTGCTCCAGGTGCGCATCGACGACGCCGTGAAGACCGACGAGCTCTTCAGCGTGCTCATGGGCGACCAGGTCGAGCCGCGTCGCCAGTTCATCGAGCAGAACGCGCTCCACGTGAAGAACCTGGACATTTAGCAACGGGTCGCGATCGGCCCCAAACCCCGACCTCGCCTCGCTCGGTCCTAGCATGCTCAAGGTCGCCATCGTCGGCTGCGGTAAGATCGCGGACGGCCACGTCGAGGAGATCGGCAAGATGCCCGAGGTCGCGCGCGTCGTCGCGGCGATGGACCTCGAGCTCATCATGGCCGAGCAGTTGGCGACGCGGTACGCGCTGCCCGCCTTCTACGACGACTTCGACCGCATGCTGGCCGAGGCGAAGCCCGACGTGGTCCACGTGACGACGCCGCCCGGCTCGCACCTCGCGCTCGCGACCAAGGCGTTCGAGGCAGGCTGTCACGTGTTCTGCGAGAAGCCCCTCACGATGAACCTGGCCGACTCGCGGCTCCTGATCGCGCGCGCCGCCGAGCACGGGAAGAAGGTCACCGTGGGGTACACGTACCTGTTCGACCCGCCGGCGCTGGCCATGCGCGAGCTCCTCGGCGCAGGCGTGCTCGGCGAGCCGGTGCACGTGGAGAGCTACTTCGGATACGGCCTGTCGGGCCCGTTCGGCGCCGCCGTGCTCGGCGATCCCAACCACTGGGTGCATCGCCTCCCCGGTAAGCTCTTTCACAACAACATCGACCACATGCTGAACAAGCTGCTCGAGTTCGTCGACGACGACGAGCCGCGCATCCACGCGTTCGGCCTCAAGCGTCGTCCGGGCACGTTCGGCGACGACCGCGACTCGATGCAAGACGAGCTCCGCGTCTCGATCGCAGGTGCGCGCGTCACCGCCTATGGCACCTTCTCTGCCCACGCGAAGCCTGCAGGGCACTTCGCGCGCGTCTATGGCACGAAGAACACCGCGCACGTCGACTACGTGAACCGCAGCGTCACGCTCGAGGCGGTCGCGTCGTTCCCGAGCGCGATCGGCAGGCTGTTTCCCCCGTTCGAGCAAGGGATTCAGCACCTCCGCCAGGGCGGTCGGAACGTGATGCGGTTCGCCAAGAACGACTTCCACTTCTTCGCCGGCTTGAACCGCCTCTTCCGCTCGTTCTACCAAAGCATCGAGGGCGGGGCGCCGCTCCCGATCTCGCACCGCGACATGCTGCGCGTCGCCTGGATGCTCGACGAGATCTGGAAGCAGGTCCCGCAGCACGGGAGGACCTCGTGAGCGCCGACGACGCGAAGCCGCTTGCGCTCGTCACCGGTGCGACCGGCTTCCTCGGCGCCGCGCTCGTCGAGCGGCTCCTCTCACGGGGCGAGCAGCGCGTCGTCGCGCTCGTGCGATCGCCCGGCAAGCAGGCCGTGCTCGACGCCGTCGCCGCGCGCCACCCCGGTGCGCCCCTCGAGCTGCGGCGCGGTGACATCTCCACGGTCGACGCCGCCGCGCGCGCGACCGCCGGCGCCGACGTCGTGTATCACCTGGCCGCGGCGATGGGCGGCGCGCCGGCGGATCTGTTCCTCAGCACGGTCGTCGCGTCGAAGCGCATGCTCGACGCCATCGTCGCCTCCGGGCGCAAGCCGAAGATCGTGCTCGTGAGCTCGTTCGGCGTCTACGGCGTCGCCGAGATGGGCCGCGGCGCCGTGCTCGACGAGCGCGCGCCGCTCGAGACCCGCCCGGCCAAGCGCGATCCGTACTCGCAGGCGAAGCTGCGGCAAGAGACGCTGTTCCGCGAGGTAACGGCGAAGCACGGGCTCCCGCTCGTCGTCCTGCGGCCGGGCGTCATCTACGGTCCGCGCGGCTCGGCGCTGTCGTCGCGAATCGGCCTCGCGCTCGGGCCCGTGTTCCTGTCGCTCGGCGGCGACAACGTGCTGCCGCTCTCGTACGTCGACAACTGCGCCGAGGCGATCGCCGTCGCCGGCGCCGATCCGCGCGCCGTCGGCGAGACCTACAACGTGCACGACGACGATCTGCCGACGTGCCGGGAGTACCTGCGGGCGTACGAGGCGCGCGTGAAGCGCCTCCGCAAGCTGCCCGTGCCGTACCCGCTGCTCGCCGTCGGCTCGACGCTCGTCGAGCGCTATCACGCGTGGTCGAAGGGCCAGCTCCCGGCCGTCTTCACGCCCTACAAGGCGGCGACGAGCTGGGGCGGCAACCGCTTCGACAATTCGAAGATCAAATCGCTCGGCGCGCGCCAGATCGTCTCGACCGACGAGGCGATGCGCCGCACGTTCGACTGGCTCGCCTCGCGCGAGACCTCGGCCGCTACTTCGTGACCTCGACGCCGCGCCAGAACGCGACGTGGTCCTTGATGTTGGCCGCGGCGGGCTTCGGGTCCGGGTAGAACCACACCGCGTCCTTGTTGACGGCGCCGTCCGGCGTCACGACGTCGAAGTAGCTCGCCGTGCCCTTCCACGGACAGACGGTGTGCGTCTCGCTCGCGCGGACGAGCTCGCGCTTCAGCGCGCCGGGCGGGAAATACACGTTGCCCTCGACCAGCTCGTACGTCGGGCTCTCGGCGAGGACGACGCCGTTCCACGTCGCGCGGGCCATCAGCGGCGCCCCTTGAAGCCCATCATGTTCTGCACGACGGCCTCGCTCTCTTCGGCGACGGCGCCCTCCTCCGCGATGCGATCGGCGCAGTCCTCGCACATCTTCTTCGTCTTGCCGTCGACCTTGACGCTCTTCAGGGCGTCGACCTCGTTGTCGCACGATTTGCAGGTCGGCATGAGCTCCTCCACGCGCGATGTTTGGCCCGCGCGATCGCCGCATCCTACGATTTTTCGTGAAGCTCGTCGCAGCCTCTCTAGGGCGCGAGCCGGAGGAGCACGCACCATGGAACGCAGGAGCAATCTCTCACGCGCGCGGGTCGATTTGCCCGCGTTCGCGTTCGTCGACGGGCACCGCCACGCGTGTCGCGCCGTGGATTTGTCGCCGCGCGGCATGGTCGTCGCGCGGCCGCAC
>DASYCF010000232.1:0-4707 GCA_036500365.1 Byssovorax sp. | reverse complement strand
AACCTCGCCGTGTACGACGTGACCTCGCCGACGGCGCCGTCGTTCATCGCCCACTGGGTCACGACGCCGACGGGCGGCGGACAGACGTGGAACTCCGTTGTCGGGGGAGGCAACGGCACGGACAACATCGGCTGGTTCCACTTCGGCCACACGGGCGACCCCTGCAGCTCGTACTTCGAGGGCCACCTGTCGACCGACAACGGTCGGACGAGCGGCTCGTTCACGACCGGCACGATCCGCTCAGGAAGTCCCGTCGTCGTCAGCGATCGCTCGGATGGCATGGGCGACTACATCGGCGCCGTCCGCGGCGGGCTGGCGAACGGAGACCCGTTCGCCACCTTCTCCGAGCCCGAGCTCACGGACGCCGGTGCATGCATCGAATGCCAGGACGCGAGCTATTCGCTCCACGTCCTCGGCGCGGAGCTCTTGCCATGACGTCTAGGAGGCAGCTGATGCAAGGTGCGATGTCCTGGGCCGCGATATGCGGCTCGTTCGTCCTCTACGCTTGCTCGTCGAGCAGGAACCTCGGCGCGGAACTCGGCAACCCGGGAGGCGGAGGCGGAGGCGGCGGTGCGTGCACGGCGTCGGACGACCACGCGAGCGACTCGAAGAACTGCGGCTCCTGTGGTCACGACTGCCTCGGCGGGGCCTGCAACGTCGGTCAGTGCGAGCCCGTCGCCCTGTGGACGACTCCTGGCTCCATCGGCTCGAAGATGGGGCACCCCGTGCCGCCCCTCTTCGTCGACGACACCTTCGTCTATTGGGTCCACGCGACCGATGAGGACACCTGCTCGCCCCCGTCGCTCGTTCGAGTCGCCAAATCGGCGCCGGCAGGCGCGTCACCCGAGGTCGTCTTTCCGGGCGGCGTCGGCGACGTCGCCGTCTATGGCGGCTATGTCTACTTTGGCGACTTCGGCTGCGGCGATCCTGGCGATCACACGGTCAGCAGGTTCCTCGCGGACGACGCTGCGACGCCCGTGGCGACGGCCGTGGGTACGTTCGACAAGGGCGCGCTCGGGCTCGCGGCCGACTCACATGGCCTCTTCGTCCTCGACGTGACCGCCGATACGACGCCGGATTTCACGGCCGAGATCACCGCGCTGCCGCTGACCGGCGGGAGTCGGATGACGCTGACGGCCGACCAGATGCCGGCCGACGGGCTCCTCGCCGATGGCACGAGGGTGTATTGGGGAGCGGCGGGCTCGACGAGCATCCTGTCGATGGCCGACGACGGCGGCGCCCCGACGACGCTCGTCTCGAGCGACGACGTCGGCGGAGGCCAGGTCATGCTCGCGGTCGTCGATGGTACAAGCGTGTACTATGCGGTCAACTCCACCTCTGGCGCGACGCTGCACCAGCTGCCCGTCGGTGAGACCGGCCGAGGCACCACGCTGTACGACGCACCGGGCGGCGCGCTGCTCGTGACGGCGGGTTATCTCGGCGACACGCGCGCGGTGATCTCGGGCGACGACGTGTGCTTTGGCGTCTTCGATGACCATGCCTCCATCGTCTGCGCTCCGAAGGTGGGAGGCCCCGCTCGTGTGATCGTGGACGCCGACGCGGGGATCCGGCTCGACGCGATGGCCGCGGACGACCGATCGATCTTCTGGATCGAGAGCGACGGTGACGTGAGCGGCACCATCTATCGGCTGGCCAAATAGCCCGGCCCTTGGGGCGGCTTGCTCGCCGACCGCGCCTGCGCCTTACAGCGGCCCGACGCCGAACGAGCCCGCGACGAGCAGCGCGCCGATTACGGCGAACACGACGGCGGCGACCCGCTTCGTGCGCCCAGGGTCGAGGAGCTTGCCGGCGCGCCTCCCGACGAGGACGGCGATCGCGGTGACGGCCCACAGCGCCGCGGTCGCGCCAACGAAGACCGCGGCGAACGCCGCGTAGCGCGCCGCGAGCGCCGCCGTCGCCAGCTGCGTGAGGTCGCCCCACTCGGCGATGAACACGACACCGAACACGGCGAAGAACGCGCGCGCGAACGACGCACGCTTCGCCGCTTCTTCCTCCTGCTTCGCGTCTTCGTCGTCGGGCTTGCGGCGCCACATCACGATCGCGAAGACGAGGAACGACGCGCCCGAGCCGAGGTGCACGTAGCTCGGCGGGAGCAGCGCGAGGAGCCTGCCCGCGGCGATCGCGACGGCGCTCTGCACGGAGAGCGCGAGCGCGGCGCCGAGGAAGACCGGGAGCGGCGCGTAGCGCGTCGCGAGGACGAGGGCGGCGAGGGCGGTCTTGTCCGGCAGCTCGGCGACGAAGACGACGCCGAAGACCGACAGCGCGATGCGAACGAAGTCCGGCACGCGCTACCAGACGAAGGGCACGAGGCGCTTCACGCGGGCGCGGTACGCGGCGTGCGCCTCGCCGAACGTCGCGGCCATGAGCTGCTCCTCGCGGCCGAGCTTCCACACGAGCGCGAGGCACGCGAGCGGGACGCCGACGCACGCGGCCACGGTGCCGACGACGAGCGCCGAGCCGACGAGGCCGACGATCGCGCCGGTGTAGATCGGGTGCCGCGCGATCGCGTACGGCCCCGTGTCGACGAGGTGGTGGCCCTCCTTGAGCGTGATGGTGCCGCTCCACATGCGGCCGAGGTGCGCGCGCGCCCAGATCGCGAAGCCGACGCCGAGCGCGGTGAGCGCGCAGCCGACGGCGCCGAGCGCATCACTCTGCGGGAGCACGCGGGCCTCGAGCGCGGCGGACACGGCCGAGACGCGCGACGACAGGACGAGGAACACGCCGAGCGCGAGCGGCAGCCCGTAGCGGAGGCGCGCGGTGATCGCCTCGCGGTGCACGGTGCGGCGCGAGAACGGCGCGGCGACGAACCAGACGACGCCGAACACCGCCCAAATCGCGAGGTCGATTCGGTACCAGGGCACGCGGCCATCGTAGTGTCGGCGAGGCGCGCGTCGAGGACGTTGCTGCGACGACCGGCCCGTCGATTTGGTTGCGGCCGTCGTCGCGCGCCTCGGCTAGGACGATCGACGTGGCGCCGTCGACCGACGAACTCGCCGCGCGCTTCGTCGAGGTGCGCAAGACGACCGAGGCGCTCGTCGCGCCGCTGTCGGTCGAGGACATGCTCCTCCAGTCGATGCCCGACGCGAGCCCGGCCAAGTGGCACCTCGCGCACACGACGTGGTTCTTCGAGGCGTTCGTCCTCGCGGCCGCGGGCGAGGCGCCGTTCGATCCCGCGGGCAACCACCTCTGGAACTCGTACTACGACGCGGTGGGCGCACGCCACGCGCGGGCCGAGCGCGGGCTGCTCACGCGGCCGAGCCTCGACGAGGTGCGACGCTACCGGGCCCACGTCGACGCGCGCGTGCTCGCGCGGCTCCGCGATGGCGTGGGCGGCGACGCCGAGCGCGCCGTCGTCGAGCTCGGGACGCACCACGAGCAGCAGCACCAGGAGCTGATCCTCACCGACGTCCTCCACGGCCTCTCGCGGAACCCGACGCGGCCCGCGTATCGAGCCGTCGAGCGCGGCGAGGCGGCGCGCGCGCGCCCGCTCCGCTTCGTGCCGTTCGAGGAGGAGATCGTCGAAGTCGGCCACAGGGGCACGGGCTTCGCGTTCGACAACGAGACGCCGAGGCACCGCGCGCTCGTGCTCGCGTTCGAGCTCGCCGATCGTTGCAGCACCAACGAAGAGCTCGGCCGGTTCGTCGACGACGGCGGCTACGAGCGCCCCGATCTCTGGCTGTCCGAGGGGTTCGCGCTCGCTCAGGCGGAGGGCTGGCGCGCGCCGCTCTATTGGGAGAGGGCCGAGGGCGCGTGGCACGCGTTCACGCTGGGCGGCCTCGCGCCGCTCGACCTCGCCGCGCCCGCTTGCCACCTCTCGTACTTCGAGGCTGACGCGTTCGCGCGGTGGTCGGGCGCGCGCCTGCCGACGGAGTTCGAGTGGGAGCGCGCGGCTCAGGCGGCGGCCGTCGACGGCAACCTCCTCGAGTCGGGCGCGCTCGCGCCGAGGGCGATCGCAGCGACTCCGCCGTCGCGGGTCGCGATCGGCGCCGCGCGTGAGGGCGCGATTGACCAGCTCTTCGGCGACGTGTGGGAGTGGACGTCGAGCGCCTACCTGCCTTATCCCGGCTTCCGTCCGCTCGCCGGCGCGCTCGGCGAATACAACGGCAAGTTCATGGTGAACCAGCAGGTGCTCCGCGGCGGCTCCTTCGCGACGAGCCGATCGCACGTGCGCGCGACGTACAGGAACTTCTTCCCCGCGCGCGCGCGCTGGCAGTTCTCGGGCGTCCGCCTCGCGCGCTGATCCAGTCGCGTATCGATCGGGCGATGCTTTTGCCTCAATCGGGCCGCACGTCCACAGACGGTGGCCGCACCAGCAGCCACAGCACGGGGCCCGCGATGGCTCCAGCGAACGTGGCCGGGAGGACCCCGAAGAACATCAACGCGAAGACGGAGCTCACGAGGTCAACGCCGGTCTTCTGCGCCGACCTGAAGGCGTCGATCTCGCTCGCCAAGGCGAGCGGCGCGAGCAGCACGAGGAGCGCGCACGCCGCGGCCGCGCCCGCGAGCGCGCTGAAGAGGCACCCGACCCCGCCCGACGCGCGCCGTTGCCCCATGATCCGCGCGGCAACCGCGCCGACCAGCGCGCCGGCGCCGAGGTAGAAGAGGCCCGCTCCATCACAGGCGATCTGTTGGAGGACGGAGCCTCGCGCCGAAAAGGGGCGCGCGAAGAGGAGCGCGAGAGGGAGC
>DASYCF010000231.1:0-1778 GCA_036500365.1 Byssovorax sp. | reverse complement strand
CGACCATCCCGTCGACCGGCAGCCGTGTCCCGTCTACCGTCGAACCCTGACCCGTCGCCGCGCACGCGCTTCGTGCCCCGTGCCCCCGCCAAACCGCGCCACGCCGAATTGCCGACCACTCACCTAGCGGTCGAGGCGCATCAAGAGCTCCTCCGCGCCGTCTTCGCCCGTCTCCGATTCACCGTCGCGCCGGAAGCCGCACTTCTCGAGGACGCGCAGCGACGCGACGTTCCGCGTCGCGACGTGGGCGAAGAGGGGGCGGGTCTTCTCGTGGTCGGCGACGAACTCGGCCAGGGCGGCGGTGGCGACGCCGCGACCCCAGTGCTCCCGTCCGATCCAGTAGCCGACGAGGCGCCTTTCGTCTTGCTCCCAGCTGAGCATGTTGCCGGCGACCTCGCCGTCGACGACGACCGTCATCTTCCTCGAGCCGGGGTTTGCGAGCACCTTCGCGCGCCAGTGGGCGAAGAACGCGTCCCGCTCGCGCGCCGGGAACGCCGCCATTCGGCTCGCCTCCGGGTCCCGCTGGTGCTCGAAGAAGACCGCGAGATCCTCGTCCTTGACGTCGCGCAGCGCCATGTCGCCGAGCACGTTCGCACGGCGAGCGGCGCGGCGCCGCGCCGAGTTGGGGGCGAGGATTCGCCTCGGCGTCAGGACGCGGGCGGGGGCGGCTCCGGGCCGACGTAGCGCGACGCGGGGCGGATGAGGCGGCCGACGCGCGCCTGCTCGGCGACGTGCGCGCACCAACCCGCGACGCGCGACGCGGCGAAGGTCGGCGTGAAGAGCGCGCGCGGCAGGCCCACCGCCTCGAGCAAGACGGCCGTGTAGAACTCGACGTTCGCCTTGAGCGGGCGATCGGGGTGACGGCGCGCGAGCGCGGCCTCGGCGGCGTGCTCGACGGCGCGCGCGAGGTCGAGGCGCGCGGACGACGACGCGTCGCCGAGGCCGCGGAGCGCGCGCTCGAGCACGAACGCGCGCGGATCGCGCACGCGGTAGATTCGATGGCCCATGCCCATGATGCGGCGCCCGGCGTCGAGCTCGGCGTCGACCCACGCGGCGGCGCGCGACGCCTCCCCGACGGCGTCGAGCATGTCGAGCACGGGGCCCGGCGCGCCGCCGTGGAGGGGCCCCTTCAGCGCGCACACGCCCGCGACGACGGCCGACACGAGGTCCGACCCCGTCGACGCGACGACGCGCGCCGTGAACGTCGAGGCGTTCATGCCGTGGTCGGCCACCGTGACCAGGTACGCGTCGAGGCCGCCGACCGCAGCGCGCGACGGCGCCGCGCCGAGCGTCATGCGGAGGTAGTCCTCGGCGTGCGAGGCGCGCGCGTCGGGCGCGACGGCAGGCAGGCCAGCGCGACGCCGATGCCACGCCGCGGCGACGACGCCCGCCGCGCCGGTGACGGCGGCGGCTGCGTCGGCTCCGGAGCTCGGGGCGAGGTGCGCGAGGCCGGCGCGCAGGGCGTCCATGCCGTCGGCCGCGTCGAGCGCGTCGCCGAGGCCGCCGAGCCGCGCGAACGCGACCTCTCGACCGCGCGCGATCGCGGCGCGCGTCGCCTCGCGGGCGGCCTCGTCGGGGAGCGCGCCGGTCCACAGGAGCGCGCACATGTCCTCGAACGAGGCGCGGCCCGCCAGCGACTCGATCTCGTGCCCCGCGACGACGAGCCGCCCACGTTCGCCGTCCACCTCGCTGAGCCGCGTCTCCGCGACGACCACGCCGTCGAGCCCGCTCGACGTCGCGCGCCTCGCCCCGTCCGCCGCGCCTGCACTCGTTCGCTC
>DASYCF010000230.1:0-3325 GCA_036500365.1 Byssovorax sp. | reverse complement strand
CGTGCTCGGGGTGGCGCACGAACGGCAGGTGCGCGTGCAGGACGAGCCCGACCGAGCCTGTCACGCGCGCGCGGGGCCGTTCAGTTGAGCACGCGCGACGCGGGCGCAGCGCCGGCGCGCCCGCCGAGCCGCTCGAGCTCGCGCCGCGTGTCGTCGTTCGGGCAGAGCACCTCGACGCGCTCGAGCACCTGCCGCACGCGCGCCTCGTCGCCGGTCGACGCGTAGACGCCGCGCAGGTTGGTCAGCATGCGCAAGAGGATCTGCTTCTTCGGCGCGGGCTCGAGGAGCTTCGGAGGCACGTCGCGCGGCGCGCTCGCGTTGGCGCGCGAACCGATCGCCCGCGCGTACAGGCCGCGAAGCTCGTTCACGCCGAGCAGGCGACCTTCGAACGGATCGACGACGAGCATCCCCCCGGGGACCGGCGAACGAACGAGGAAGTGGCTCGGGAACGAGACGCCTTGCGCCTCGACCCCGGCGCGCCGCGCGACCTCGACGATGACGAGCGCGAGCGAGATGGGGATGCCCGTTCGCCGCGCCAGCACGTCCCCCACGAAGCTGTTGCGGGGGTCGTAGTAGTCCGCCTGGTTTCCGTGAAAGCCCGATTCGCCGTAGAGGAACTGGAGCAGCGCCTCGACCCGCGCGGCGTCGCCGTCCACCCGATCGATCGACCGCTTCGCCGCGCGGCCGAGCGCGTCGAGCTCGGCGACCCCGCTCGCGACGTCGACGTCGCCGTACGCGATGTCGCCGAGGAGCAGCGCCGCCTCGGCGAGGTCGAGCTCGGGCTCGGGGCGAGAACACACGTGCGCGAACAGCGTGAGGCTCTGCCCCTCGTACATGCGCGCAGTATGAGCGCGCGGGACGGGCTCGTCCAAAACAAGCCGCGCCGGAGCGGGAAATTCGAGGCTAGATCGACTTCGGCGAGAACTTCGGCGGCGTCTTCTTAGCGGCGGGCGGCGACGCAGGCCTTCGAGCGCCGGCCGGCGGCGTGTAGCGGCGCGGCGCCGCAGTGGGGGCGGCCGTCGGCGCGGGCTCGCTCGAGGCCTCGGCGGTGGGCTCGGCCGTGGCGGAGGGTGCCTCGGCCGCAGCCGACGCGGTGGCCTCGGCGGAAGGCGCGGGCGCGGGCTCGGTCGTCGCCGGTGCGGTCGGCGGCGGAGGCGCCGGCGCCGCTGCGGCGGTCGACGCCGAGGGGGTCGCGCTCGAGGCGGTCGACGTCGACGACGCGCCGCGCAGGCCGAGCCACGCCGCGAGGATCACGCCGCCGCACACGAGGCCGACGGTGAGCCCGAGGAACACGGGCGAGCGCCGCGTCGGACGCGGCGGCCGATCGCTCATCGTCAGCGAGTCGTTCGCGTCGGGCGCGCGCGCCTCCTGCTCTTGCGCGAGCCGGTGCGCCTCCGCCTCTTTCACGAGCTCGGCGGCGACCATGAGGTCGTGCGCGTCGACGCGCGTCGTCGGATCGTCGGACCCGGGCAAGCCCTTGCCCGTGCGCGGGTCCATCCGCGGATCGATGCGGACCTTCTCGACGTCGATCGTCTTGGTGCGCGTGCGCTTGGGCAGCGACGTGGGCGGGACGTACGCTGCGCCCGTGTCGGCGCCGCCCGCGGTGATCAGCTTGCCCTTCTCCTGATCGTCGCCGTCGTCGGCGGTCTGCGCCTCGACCGCGCCCGACGCCTCGGCCGCGGGAGCTTCCGCGGCTTCGACGGCAGGCGCTGCGACGGGGGCCGCCTCGACGGGCTTCGGGCTCGGCGCCGGCTCGAGCGGCGCGACGACGGGCGCAGCGACGACGGCCTCGGCCGCGGGCGCAGGCGCAGGATCGCCGATCTCGATGACCCGCGCAGACACGACGGCGGGCTCGTCGGCGGGCTCGATCTCGACAGCGACGGCCTTCGCGACGACGGGCGGCGCAGGCTTCGCGATCGCCGCCGGCTTCGGCGGCGGAGGCTTGGGCGCGGCGCCGAGCGGCTTCGGCAGCGCGGGCTTCGGCGCGGGTGTCGCGGCCTTCGTGGGCGCCGGCTTGGGCGCGGCGCTCGGCGCAGGCTTCGAGGCGCGCGCGGGGAACGGGCTCAGCGGCGGCTTCATGCACGCGCCGGGCTTCGCTGGCGCCGCGCTGGCACCCTTCGCCACGACCACGGGCGCCGCTGCGGGCGCTTCGTCCTCGAACGCGACTTCCACGTCATCGTCAGGAGCCTTGGGCGTCTCGTCGCTCATCGCGCCGGGCCATCGTAACCCCTCGCGGCCCGTTGGGGTATGAAGTGGCAATGCGTGACGCCCGAATCCCCCGGAAGGCCACCGCCGGAGCGCGCCCCCGCGCCGTGTTTTCGCGAGGTTTGCGCGCGCTTCGGCGCGGGGTCCTCGGCGCGGCGTGCGCCGCCCTCGTCGCCTGTCCGGCGGTCGCCTGCTCCAGCAGCCCGGGGCCCGACGCCGGCGCCGAGGTCCAGACGCTCGGACCCGTCCCCGCGCCCGACGGCCTGGTCGCGCACGGGTCGATGGCGACGCCCGACGCGACGTGGGCCAAGGCGCGGCAGATCGTCGGCGGCCCCGCGGCGTTCTTCCCGCAGAGCTTCGGCGGCGTCGTCGCGTCGTTCCTCGGCCTGCCCGTCACGAGCGCGGTCGAGATCGACGGCAACGTCCCCGCCCACGTCGCCGTCGGCGCGCCGACGAAGCAGGGGTTCGCGAGCTTCGCCGCCGCCATGCACGTGAAGGCCGGCGAGCGCTTCCTCGACCAGCTCACCAAGGGCGCGGCCGCGCGCTACACGTCGACGCTCGATCCTGCGACGCACATCGCCGTGCTCTCCCCGAAGACGGGCGCGAACGCGCAGGTCGCGGTCGGCGTGCTCGGCAACTACCTCGTGTTCGCCCGCTCGAGCGACGACCTCATGAAGCTCGGCCCCTACGCCGCGCGCACGCTGCCCACGCTCCCGCCTGCGACCGAGGACATCGTGATCGACGCGACCGAGCAGGCGCTCGCGGGGCCGATGCAGGCGCGCCTCAAGGCGGCGTGGCTCGGCTTGAAGGAGCAGGCGGCGGGCATGCGCGCCCCCGTGCTGTTCGGCGATCGCGTCGACTCGCTGCTCGACGTGATCGGCGATCTGTCGTCCGCGCGCTTCGCCGTCGTCCTCGACAAGGACGCGGTGCACACGCACGCGACGTTGAAGCCGAAGGCCGACGGCGGCGCGGCGACGACCGCGGCGGCGGCGATGCTCGTCGGCGACGCGAAGCCGCTCCTCGACATGCCCGCGGCGACGCAGCTCGCGATCCTCATGCGCGCGTCGAAGGCCGGGCGCGACGCGGCGGCGCCCGCGCAGGCCGCGGGCGTGACGCAGGC
>DASYCF010000229.1:0-11545 GCA_036500365.1 Byssovorax sp. | reverse complement strand
TCGCGGCGGGCGACGCCGTGGCGGCGGCGGCGGCGATCGCGGCGGCCCGCGCGCGCCTCCTCGATCGCGCCGGCCACATCTCGGATCTGGCGATGCGCGAGAGCTTCCTCACGCGCGTCCCCGAGCACGCCCGCACGCTCGCCCTCGCCGCGACGTGGTGCGCCTGACGCCTGCCGGAGTGCGCCGGTGCGTACGTCACCCGACGCGCGACCGGGGAGCGGTGGAGGCGGCTCAGGGCGAAGCGCGCGGAGCCTCCGGCGGCGACCACGGCGCGCCCGTCTCGCAGTCGACGTGCCCGAACGACACGCCCTGCTCCGTGACGTCGACGACGCCGAGCACGATCGGCAGATGGAAGCGGCGCGGGCCGATCGAGCCCGGGTTGAAGACGACGAGGCCGTGGTCGCGGCCGACGAACGGCACGTGGGAGTGCCCGCAGACGACGAGGTTCGCGCCCTCGGCCCGCGCGAGGCGCGCCGCGTCGGCGCGGAGGCGCGGCCCGGCGACGGCGATGTGGAAGACGAGCACGCGCAGCACGACCGCGCCGGCGCGCGTGACGTCGACGGTCCACGCGTCGGGCGTCTCGGCCGCGCGCGGATCGATGTTGCCTCGCACGGCGTAGAGCGGCGCGATCGCGGCGAGCCGCGTGAGGACGTCGCCGCCGCCGATGTCGCCCGCGTGGAGGATGGCGATCGGCGCGAGCTCGCGCACGAGCTCTTCGGCGCGCGGGTGCGGCGCGCCGTGTGTGTCGGCGACGACGGCGATCCGCGCGCGCCCGTCGACGGGGAGCTCGATCGTCGCGCGGGACTTCGCGAGGGCGGCGCGCGGCATCCGCGACGCGTAGCACGAGCGCGCGGTCAGGGCTTCGGCGGCGCGTCGCCGGGGCTGAACTCGAGCGGATAGGTGACGGTCACGGTGCCGCCCTCGGGCGGCGGGAACTCGAGCCTCGAGAACGCGGCGAGGATGCACCCGTGGGCCTTCGCGTCCTTCAGCGTGGTGGCCTCGGCGTCGCCCGCCTGCGAGATCTTGCCGTCCTTGCCGATGACGAACCGGATGACGACGCGCCCCGCGAGATCGGCGCGCCGCTCGAGCCCGGACGCGTAGCAGGCGGTGAAGGCGCGGAAGTTCTTGCGCACGATGCGCTGCACGACCTCGGGCGGGAGCCGACCGGCCGCCGTGACCGAGCCGACCGCGATCTTCGGCCCGCCCGCGCGCGGCGGCGGCTTCGCCTCTTCGGGCGGCGGCGTCGCGGATCGCGGCGACAGCGTGACCGCGAACGCGGGCATCGGCCGCGCGCCGCCCGCGAGCGCGCGCTTCGTTCCGTGCAGCGCGTCGAGCACGGCGACGAGATCGCCGAGCGGCACCGCGTCGTCGACCTCGATCACGGCGCGGTCGAGCTTCGCGTCGCTCGGGTCCCTGTGCTGCCCCTGCGCGGCCCACTCGCTCGAGACCTTGGACGCGAGCCCGGGCGCGCGGACGGCGGCGCCGCTTCGATCGAACGCGTCGGCCAGCGGCACGTCGACCTGCGACACGAGCGCGCCGCCCTGCGTCCACGAGAGCGTGACCGGGGCCGACGGCGCGATGCGCACGCCGAGCGCGCGCTCCTGCTCGCGTCCGTCCGGCGGCGCGGGCACCTCGGCGTCGACCTCGACGCGCGCGACGACGGGCGGCGCGCCGGTCACCACGGCGAACGACAGGTTCGGGTAGCCAGCGAACGCGGCGGTCTGGAAGAGGCTCTTCACGACGCGCGCCGACGTGTCGCGCCGGAGCTCGAGCACCGCGGCGCCGGGGAACGGCGCGCCGGCGTGCGCGGCCTTCCACGCCTCTCGCTTCAGGCGCAGCGCCTCGAACTCGCCGTCGACCTTCTGCATGCGGCCGGCGGCCTCGATCGCGCGCGCGTCGCCGACGACCGCGCCGTCGACGAGGACGCGCCCCCGCTCGATCGCGATCGTCGGCGCGTCGGCGAGCGGCGCCCAGACGTTGGAGGCGAAGGGCAGATCGGGCGTCGGCGCGACCGCGACGGGCGTCGCGCTCGTCGGCGTCGGCGGAGGCGCGTCGGCGCAGCCGATCGCCAGCGTCGAGGTGAAGAACAGGAGGAGGGGCGCGCGTCGCACGGCGCGCACCCTAGTCGAAACTCAGTGGATGATGGTCATGCAGCCGACCTCGATGTCGATCGACGCCGAGCTCGCCGTCTGCACCTCGGTGCACGCGGCGCCGATGAGGATGACCTGGCCGTTCGCGTCGTAGTCCCAGCACGGGCTCGCGTCGCACGTGTCCGACATGCTCGCGCGCCGCGGGATGGTCGACGTCGTGCCCGAGATCGTCACGAGCACGTTGACGAGGCTCGGGTCGATCGTCTGGCCCGGCGGCGGCGTCGGCAGCATGTACGTGCAGCCGAGCGCCTGGCCGCGGATCTTCGAGATGGCGTCGGCGAGCGTCGTCGTGCTGAAGGCCGTGCCGCCCGACAGATCGATGTGGCACGGGTGCGCCGGGTCGACGCCAGCCGGCGGGATCTGGAACGTGAGCGTCGAGTCGCACGTGGGGTCGACCGTCAGCGGCGAGCCGCTCACCGCGTACGTCGAGAGCGCGAGCTTCATGCTGTACGGCGGCGACGCGTAGACCCCCGTATTGCCGCCGTTCGTGTCGGACCCCGGCACGCCGACGATGAACGTGTTGATCGGGCTCGTCGGGTCGCTGTACGCGCCCGAGATGAGCGTGTTCACGCTGTCGGGGTACTCCCAGTCGGGGCACTCGCCGTCCGAGTAGCCGGGCCGCATCGGGTTCGAGAGCGACGTGCACGAGAAGCCGCCGTCGGACACGAGCACCGCGATGCGCTTCTGCACGTTCGCGTACGCCGTGAGCGCTGCGTAGCCGGCCTTGAGCGCGTCGTAGTCGGGCGAGCCGTCGTCCGAGTTGTTCGTCGGCGCGGTCGCGCTGAGGTACGTCTTCATGTCGTGGCGCACGCCGCTCGGCGCGGTCGACTTGTCGGTCGCCGAGTCCGCGAGCGCAATCTGCGGCTGCATCGCGAAGCCGCAGCTCACCTGCGGGATGAAGCGGAGGCACGTCGGCGCGCCGACGAGGCCGTCCGGGAACGTGAGGAGGCCGAGCGACGTGTTGTCGAAGGCGTCGTTGTCGATCGCCTGGAGGATCGCGGTCTTCGCGGAGTCGAACTTGCTCAGCGCGGCGCCCGGGGGCTTGACCTTCATGCTCGAGCTCTTGTCGAGGACGATGAGCATGGCGGCCGGGGCCTGCTGCGCCTCGGCCGTGAACTCGGCGCACGACGCGCCGCCGGCGCCGCCCGAGCCGACGGTGACCGCGCCGCCGCCGACGTTGAAGCCCGTGGACGACGTGACGGGGCCGCCGTTCGTGCTCGTCGTGTGCGCGCCGCTGCTGCCGCCGAGGCCGCCGGTCTCCGTCGTCGCGTCGCCCGTCGCCGTAGACTGCGTGTCCGCGCCCGCCGAGCAGCCTGCAGCCGCCGACGCGCCCGCCGCGATGAGACCGAGGGCAACCGCAGAAAGCCTGAGCAAGATGTGCATGGCGCCTCCGGTCGTCCATGCTAGCGGCCTCGTCCGCGGGAGCGCCATGACGGATCCAGCGACCTCGGGTGGGGGAAAGTCGGAGGCGTCGCCCTTTTGGCGGTCCGCGTGGCTCACCTGCGTCGTCGCGTGGGTCCTTGCCGGGTGCGCGTTCGAGCCGAACGGCGCGACGCGCGTCGACGCGAACGTGCCGTTCGGCGCTCCGCCCGGCGCGGCGACGCAGCAAGGCATGCCCGTGGTGCCGCCGCCGCCGGGCTCGCTCGAGGCGGTCATCGTCTCGCCCGGTGAGGCGCAGGCCGCCGGCTACGCGTGGCAGAGCACGCTCGTCTCGTTCGGCGAGGGCCAGGACGGGACGAAGCTCTTGATGGATCTCCTCGCCCGCGCCAAGGCGAAGGGCGCGCCGTTCGTGAGCGACGTCGTGCTGCACTTCGCGTCGGCGAAGAACGGAAAGCCGCTCGAGTGCGTCGTCGGCATCCAGCCGGAGGACGTGCCGCGGCCCGTCGTCGTGCCCGAGAAGGTGAAGGTCGTGCCCGTCACGGTGCCGGTGACGCGCCAGGTCTCCGAGCCGAACTACGTCTGTCGCCCCGTGTCGCGCAGCGTGACCCGCATGGTGACCGACTACCAACAGCGCTGCTCGATGGTCTCGCAACCCGTCACGCACATGGAGACGACGTATTCGTACCAATACGACTACACGTCGCACTCGTCGCGATCGGTGCCGCAGTCGCGGTCGGTGACGACCTACGAGTACCAGAACGAGTGCCACTCCGAGCCCGTGAGCCGGACCGTGTTCGAAACGAAGATGGAACAGGAGTGTCACACGGAGTATGTGACGCGCTCCGTGACGCGGCCCGAGTTCCAGCTCCAGACGCAGTTCGTGCCGCCGCACCTCGAGTACGTGCAGGCGCGCAAGCTCCGCGAGACCGAGCCCGTCTGCTACGAGACCGATCTCGCGCCCGACCGCGGCAACCGGCTCGAGGCGAAGATCTACCTGCCGAAGGCGCGCTGACGATGCGGCCGAAGCTCGCCGCGGCGCTCGCCCTCGCGCTGTCGCTCGTCGCGGGCGGCGCGCTGGCCGACCCGGGCGACGCCGAGCGCGCCCTCGCCGACGCGCGCTTCCGCGAGGGCCGCGAGGCGATGGAGAAGAAGCGCGTCGAGGAGGCGTGCACGAAGTTCGACGAGAGCCTCAGGCTCTGGGAGCGCGGCGGCACGGCGCTGAACCTGGCCGCGTGCCGCGAGGCGCAGGGCAAGGTCGCCTCGGCGTGGACGGCGTATACGCGCGCCCTCTCGCTCGCGCAGAAGGAGGCGCGCGCCGACCGCGAGGAGATCGCGAAGAAGAAGCTCGCCGAGCTCACGCCCGATCTCTCGTGGCTCGTCATCGTCGTCCCGCCCGAGCTCGACGTGCCCGATCTCGTCGTGACGCGGAACGGCGCGCCGGTGAGCCGCGGCGCGTGGGGCGTCGCCATCCCGGTCGATCCCGGTCGGCAGGCGATCGTCGCGCGCGCCGCGAGCGTGCCGCCGGTCGAGGCCGTGGTCGACGTCGGCCCGCATGGCGATCGGCGCCAGGTCGCGCTGCCCGCGAGCGCCGCCGCGCCCCGCGTCTTGCCGACGCAGCCTTCGTTCGCCGGCGTGCCCGGCGGCGTCTTCGGCGGCGTCGTGACCATGCCGCAGGCGCCGCCGCCCGAGCTCGGACCGAACGGCGTCGTGCGCGTGCACATCGACACCAGGTCGCCCGACGTGGCGCTCTTCGCGCTCGATCCGTCGTACGGTGGGATGGTCGAGCTCACGCGGCAGGTGTGCGTCACGCCGTGCGATCAGGTGGTCGACGCGCGGCAAGGGCAGAACTTCTTCTTCGCGGGCGAGGGCGTGCCGCCGTCGAGCAAGTTCCGCATGAACGACCGCGCGGGGGACGTGACCGCGCGCGTCGCACCGGGGAGCGGCGGCCTGCGCGGGCTCGGCCTCGCGTTCATCACCCTCGGCGGCACCTCCGCGATCGTCGGCGCGATCTTCCTGCCGATCGGCCTCGCGACCACGCCGTCGACGCAACAGGCGGCCGAGAACAAGCGCCTCGGCATCAGCGACGGCGGGTCGGGCACGATGACGACGATCGGCGGGATCACGCTCGGCGTCGGCGGCTTCGTCCTGCTCGGCGGCATCTTGCTGACCGTGTTCAACACCACGAGCTACAAGCTCGCGCCCGGGTCCGTCGCCGCGCCGGCGAAGAAGGCGGCGTGGTCGCCCGTCGCGCCGACGACGCTCCGGTTCTGATGCGCGCGCTCGCGCTCCTCGTCGCGTGCGTCGCGGCGCTCGGCTGCGCCGGGCCCAGCGGCGACGACCTCGCGGGGGGCCGCGCCGAACAGCCCATCAAGGACGGCGCGCCGGCGACCGCGTTCCCCGAGGCCGTGTACGTCGACGCAGGCTTTCTCCCGTGCTCGGGCGTCGTCGTCGCGCCGAAGGCCGTGCTCACCGCCGGTCATTGCAAGTCGCCGGACGGCACGTACGTCGTCCACGCGCCGAACGCAGGAGGCGGGCAGACCGTCAATGCATCGCATGACTGGTCGCCGTACGGCGGCGACCCGGCGACGACTTCGGACGTGACGCTCGTCTTCCTCGACGACGCCATTCAGCTCGACGCGTATCCCACGCTCTCGAGCAGCGAGGTCGCCGCGGGGACGATCGTGAACGACCTCGGGCGCACGCTGAATGGATCGATCGAAGACGGCGACTACGTGAGCCCGCCGGTCACGATTCAAGGCTCGGGCGCGAGCCTCGGCTTTCCGAACAACTACGCGGCGACCCCCGACATCAGCGAAGACGGCGACTCGGGGGGTCCCATCGAGATCGACGCGACGGGCGCGGGCGGCGGCGGCGCTGGAGCCGGCGGCGGCGCGGCGCACGTGGTCGTCGCGCTCGTCGACACGGACACCATCGAGCAAGGCATCCCCGAGGCGAGCCCGATTGACCTGTTCGTGCGGCTCGACGTCGTGCACGACGAGATCGAGGCGCGAATCGCCGCTGGACCCCAGGGCGGCGGCGGCGCGGGCGGCGGAGCGAGCGCGGGCGTCGGTGGACGTCAGGTCGATGGCGGCGGCGGCGGCGCGGCCAGCGGAGACGCGCCTTTGACCGGCGGCGGGAGCTGCGCATTCGGAGGCTCGCGGGGCTCCCGCGGCGGCCTCGCGGGCGTCGCGCTGGCGTGGCTCGTGGCTGCGTTCGGCGCCCGGCGTCGGCGTTCTCGCCCTGCGCGTTCCCCGCCGCGCTCGAGTCAATGAAAGGCGCCGCATTGGGCCGTGAACGATCCGTCCGGCGCCTGCGCGCAAACCCAGATATCGCCGACGCACGTCGTACGCAGGCAGTCGCAGGTGGGCGGCATGCACGACGCAGGGAGAGGCTCGCAGACGTGCTCGGCCACGTTCGGAGCTTGCTCGCCGCAGAACTCGGTGGCGATGTCGCAGTAACGGTCCATACACACGAACTTGCCGGGCGGCACCGGGCAGGCGCCGAGATCGTCGACGGCGACGCCGTGCGCGTTCGCGTCACACACCGAATCGTACTTCACGCCGTCGCACCCACACGCCACCTGGCCGTCGCCCGAGCAGGTCGGCCGCGGTCGACAGACGCCGGCGCTCAGGCAGCCTGAATGAGTCGGCTCGCAGTAGTCGGTCGAGAGGCACGGCGTGCCCAGGGGCGGAGGCATGCACGCGGCGCCCGTTGGCAAGCCTGCCTCGCCGCCCTCGCCGCTGCCGCCCGCGCCGCCTGTCGCGCTCGAGCCGCCGCTGCCGGCCGCGGTCGCCGCCGTCGGCGCGTCGCTGCCGGTGTCGCAGCCCGCCGCGAGCAGAGCGGCGACCCAAGCCGAGCCGAGCAAGAAGCGCATCGAGAGCCTCACGGCGCGGCCGCCTCGGTGTAGTGGATCTGGGCGGGCGAGCCGTCATCGGCGTAGGCGAGGTGCAGCACGCCGTCGGGGCCGAGCGCCATCGTGGCGCGCTCGGCCTCAGCGCCGCCGAGGATCGACGTCGGCGCGATCGTCGGCGACCCGAACCACATGGGCCCGATTCCGGCGCCGCCCGTGGTCCAGACGGCCATGAGGCCGGGCACAACGCTCGGTGTCCACGCCCACATACCCTGGTCGCCGTAGCGCGCGGGCGTCGACAGGGCGCCGCTCGGCGCGCGCGTCGCGTACGCGACCTCGAACGCGTCGATGTTCAGCGCGTCTTGATCGACCCACGCGAGGTCGAGCGTGCCGTCGGCCTCGAGGGCGAGCGAGATGTCGTCCGACAGCAGGCCAGGGCTCGACGACACGTCGCTCGACACGCCGAAGACGCCGCCGTGCGGGCGCACGGTGAGGAGCACGTCCCAGTACGTCGAGTCCTCGCCGCCGTCGCGGTACGCGAGGAAGAGGTCGCCCGCGGGGCTCAGCGCGACGCGCGGGAAGTTCAGCAGGCTCTGCGCGAGGAGGGTCGTGCCGACGTCGCTCGGCCCGATCGTCTCGAGCGGGCCGCGCATCGCGTAGCCGTGCTTCTGCCCGTCGGTCCACGAGAAGGCCTCTTCGTCGCCGGCCGCGGCGACGCGCGGCATCGCGGCCTCGGCGCCGGGCATCGACACCGTGTCCGGGCCCGCGACCACGTGGCCCGCCGCGTCGATCTCCACCGCGCGCACGACGTCGGTCGTGCCGTCGTTCGCCTCGTATGCGACGACGTAGCCCTGCGTCGTGACGGCGACCCACGGCTGCTTGCCGTCGTTCAGCGGATCGATCACGACCGTGGCGGGGCCGGCGACGCCGCCCTCGACGAGCACGTACGCCACCTCGGCGACGCCGCTCGGCAGAAACTCGTGCCAAGCGACCAGGCATTGACCGTCACGCGCGCCGACCGACGGCACGAAGGCGTTGTTCGCGGGATCCGAGAGCGACGCGGGCGCCGGGAAGTCGAAGCTCGTCGCGCCGCCGCCTGCGCCGCCGGCGCCGCCCACGCCCGAGGTCGACGTCGAGCTCGCCGTCGAGGAGCTCGCGCTCGCCGTCCCCGACGTCGTAGACGACCCGTGCGAGGCCGTGCTGGCCGCCGTCGACGCGCCGCCTGCGCCCGCGGCCGCGTCGTCGCCGCCGGAGCTACAAGCCGAGGCGAGGACCGCGAGCGAGACGGCGAGCACGCGTTGCATGCGACCGAGCGTACACCCCGCGCGCGCGTCGCGACGGACGACCGGACTCACGCGCGGGACGAGCGGGGAGCCTCGATCTTCGCTTGTCGGCACGCGCTGGCCTACGATGGCGCTCATGTATTCACGCTGGGCGATCCTCGTCTCCGCCGTCGTCTGCTCCGGTTGTGCCTCGCCGCCGCCTGTCGTTCCACCGCCGGTGCCGAGCGCCGCGCCGCCCGCGACCGTGGCCGTCGCGCCCGAGCCTCCGCCGCCCGCGCCGCCGCCGCCTCCGCCGCCCGACACGCGGGTGCACGACGCGTGCGCGAAGCTCTGCGAGCGCGTGAAGGTCGATTGCGGCGCTGCGCGCGCGGAGACCTGCGCCGCGCAGTGCGTGGAGTACGAGGCGAAGCCGCCCGGATGCGAGGCCGACGCGGCCGCCGCGTTCACGTGTCAGACGGGCGCGCCGGAGACCTTCTGTCACAACGTCGTCGCCTCCACGTGCGTCGACGCGTTCGGTCGACTCATGGGCTGCTATCGCGGCGAGGCGCGCCCCGCCGAGGCGAAGGCGGCCGAGCTCCCGGCGGGTTGGGAGAAGGTCACCGACGCGACGTGGAACGTGTCGCTGACGATGCCGAAGGGCGCCGCCGTCGACTCGAGCGCGAAATCACGCACGTGGCGCGCGACCGCGGACGGCGCGACCTATGAAGTCGTCGAGCTCCCGAGGCCGACTGGCAAGCTCGACGACCGCGCGTTCATTCGCTTGTTGATCGCGCACCTCGGCGCCAACTGTCAGGTCGGCATGAAGCTCGGCGGCCGCGTCGAAGAGGCCGGCCACACCTTCATGCGCTTCGAGACCGGGTGCGGCAAGAAGGAGCGCGTGTTCGGCAAGATCTACGTCGACCAGGCCCACGCGATCTCGATGGTGGTGCGCGGTGAGGCGAACGAAGGCCGCCGCGAGGCGTTCCTCGACAGCGTCCTCACGCCGTAAGGCTGCTCTGAGCTCGGTAGAGATTTGCGTTGCGGAGCACATCGACGGGCGCGTAAATGTGTGGAGATCGTCACCGTGACTTCGTGGACCTTGAAACGTCGCACGAGACGCGCGTCCGCTCGGGCGCTGCCGTTACGGTGAGCGCGTGAGCGGGGAGTTCGAGTGGGCGACAGACGGCGGGCGCCGTCGCGCCGTCACCAGCGTGCCGGGTTTTGGTGGTGACAACCTTCGCGGCTGGTACGTCGAGGGAGCGCTGAAGGTAGCGCCCAGGGGTCAGCCACCGGTTGCGTTCGGCAGTCATGGCCACAACTTCTTCCAGCACAACGGTGGAACGAAGAGGTGGGCGAGCTCGGCCGTGGCACGTCAGGATGGGCGCCTCTTTCCGCGGGTCCCGTGCCTGGACTCGTGGACGTCGGCAGCGTCGCCATCGGAACGGGACATGGCTGTGCGCTGACGGACGCCCGTGAACTCTACTGTTGGGGGTCGAACGCCGAAGGTCAGGTCGGCGTCGGCAACGTGCACAGGGGAGAGTTCTCCGTCCCGCAGCGCGTGGAGCTGCCGGGTGCTCCGGGCGCGGACGCGGGCGACTGACGACGCCCGGCGTCGCGGCGGCAGGGCGGCCACCATGAGCAAGGGTACCTACGTCCCAGCGTGGCTCGGCTTCGGGGCCCTCGCCCCGCGCGGGGCCTCGTCGTCGTCGTCGTCGTCGTCGCGCGACGGCTCCACCGCCGGCGGGGCAGGCGGCGGGGCGCCTCGGAGCTCGGGATCGAACGTCCACTCGGCGCGGAGCGACGCCGGCGCCGCGTCGCGGATGCCTTCGAGCTGCGCGTTCACCTCGCCGCCGACGAGCAGGCTCAGCGCGAGCAGCCACAGCCAGAACATGAAGATCGCGACCGCCGCGAGCGAGCCGTACAAGGTCGCGTAGCGCGAGAGCGCGCTCACGTAGAACGAGAAGACAGCCGACGTCGCGGTCCACAAGAAGATGGTCACGATGGCGCCGGGCAAGACGCGGCGCTTGCCGTCGGGGCGCTTGCGGATCGCGATGCGGAAGAACGCCGAGATGAGGCCGACGACGACGATCGCGGGCACGACGAGCGCGATGATCTGCGCGCCGAGGCTGCCCGACACGCCGGCGAGGAAGATCGCCGCGGAGATGACGACGAGGAGCAGCACGAAGCCGACGATGACGGCGCCCATCGCGATCGCGCGGCGCACGTACCAGGGGCGGCTCGGCGAGTGGAACATCTGCTCGAACACGGACATCGCCGTCGAGATGCCGGCGGACGAGACCCACAAAAAAGCCGCGGCGCTGACGGGCGCGACGACGGCGGCGCCCGCGTCGGACAGGCGCAAGAACTCGCTCTCGACGAGCCGCTGCACGGCCTCGGGCGCGGTCGCGACGATGGGGCCGAAGACGAGCTCGTAGTTCGTGCGCAGCTGGTGCAGCACGTAGCCGGCGATGGCGACGAGCGGGACGAGGCTCAGGAACGCGTCGAACGCCATCGCGCCCGCGGCCGTCGGCGCCTGGTGATGATCGAGGTTGTCGAAGAGGAGCACGAGCGCGCGCCCGAGCTTGTGGCGCGCGGCGAGCGCGCGGATGCGTCCCTCGATCGACATCGGCCCGAAGCCTACCCCGGGCGGCGCCGCGCGGTCAGCCGACGGAGCGCAGCCGGCGCGACGCCGTCGTCGAAACCTTCGCCGACAGCGCCGGCTCGGGGATCTCGACGCGCGACGATCGCGCCCTGCGAACGGGCTGATGCAGGCGCGCCCCGTCGAGGATCGCCTGACAAAGCTGCGCGAAATCGTAGCCGGCGCTCGCGGCGATCTTCGGGAGCAGGCTCGACTCGGTCATGCCGGGGAGCGTGTTCACCTCGAGCACGTACTCGTTCTCGCC
>DASYCF010000228.1:0-1662 GCA_036500365.1 Byssovorax sp. | reverse complement strand
GCGCAGGCGCTGATCAACGTGCTCGTCCTCGGCGAGACGGGCGTCGGCAAGGAGGTGCTCGCGCGCACGGTGCACGAGCGCTCCGGCCGCTCGACGAAGCCGTTCCTCAGCATCAACTGCGCGGCCATCTCGGAGTCGCTGCTCGAGGCGGAGCTCTTCGGCCACGAGAAGGGCGCGTTCACGGGCGCGGCGCACGCGCACCCAGGCCTCTTCGAATCGGTCGACGGAGGCACGCTGTTCCTCGACGAGATCGGCGAGCTGCCCGCGGCGACGCAGGTGAAGCTCCTCCGCGTGCTCGAGGAGCGGAAGGTGCTGCGCGTCGGCGGCCGCACGCCGCGCGCCATCGACGTGCGCTTCATCGCCGCGACGCACCGCGATCTCGACGCCGACTCCGAGACGGGGCGCTTTCGGCAAGACCTCTTGTTCCGGCTGAACGCGTTCACGCTCTTCATCCCGCCGCTCCGCGAGCGCCGCGACGAGATCGGCCCGCTCGCCGCGGTCTTCGCCGCGACCGTCGCGAAGCAGCTCGATCGGCCGGCGCCGCCCTCGATCGCGCCCGAGACGCTGCGGCTCCTCGAGGCCTATCCGTTCCCTGGCAACGTGCGCGAGCTCAAGAACGTCATCGAGCGCGCCGTCGTCCTCGCCAACGGGCCGACGCTCCTCCCCGAGCACCTGCCGCCGAAGGTCGTGCGCGAGCGAGATCAGGGCGCGCCGGCGCCGGCGTCGCTGTCGCGCGGATCGTCGCCGCCGCCCGAGCCGTCGCATCGCGCCGAGCCGCCGCCGCCCGCGGCGAGCAACCCCGGCTCGGACAGCGCGCCCGGCAGCGGCGACCGCTTCCAGGCCGAGATCCGCACGCTCGAGCGTCAGCGCATCGTCGACGCGCTCGATCAATGCGCCGGCAACCAGACGCGCGCGGCCGAGGTGCTCGGCGTCTCGCGTCGTACGCTGTCGACGTGGCTCGAGCGCCACAAGATCCCGCGCCCCCGCAAGCGCGAGGACGGCTGACGGCGCGGATCGCGGACGTGGTCGCGTGACCGCCCTCGATCCGCTGCCGATCGATCCGCTGCTCCCCGACGTCGTGCGCGCGGTCGAGCAGGCGGGCGCGCTCGTCCTCGTCGCGCCGCCCGGAGCCGGGAAGACCACGCGCGTGCCGCGGGCGCTCCTCGACGCCGGCCTCGCGGCGGGAGGCGAGCTCGTCGTGCTCGAGCCGCGCCGCCTCGCCGCGCGCATGGCCGCGCGTCGCGTCGCCGCCGAGCTCGGCGAAGCGGTGGGCGGCGTCGTCGGGTACACGATGCGCTTCGAGGACGCGTCGAGCGCGGCGACGCGCGTGCGGTTCGTCACCGAGGGCACGCTCACGCGCAGGCTGCTCGGCGCGAACGCGGCGTCACGCGAGCTCGCGGGGGTGTCGGTGGTGATCCTCGACGAGGTGCACGAGCGCGGCCTCGACGGCGATCTCGCGCTCGCGCTCGTCGAGCGGCTGCGGCGCGGCCCGCGGCCCGACCTCCGCGTCGTCGCGATGAGCGCGACGCTGCACGCCGAGCCGTTCGCGCGCTTCCTCGACGCGCCGATCCTCCGCGCCGAGGGGCGTCGCTTCGACGTCGCGATCGAGCACGCCGCGCTCCGCGACGAGCGCCCGCTCGAGGCGCGCGTCACCGCCGCGGT
>DASYCF010000227.1:0-2520 GCA_036500365.1 Byssovorax sp. | reverse complement strand
CCTTCCGCTCGGTGCGCACGACGAAGGTCGGCATCGTCCTCGGCAACCGCTACGAGCTGAAGGGCCTCCTCGGCCAGGGCGCGTCGTCGCGCGTGTACCTCGCCGACGATCTCGTCGCGAAGCGGCCCGTCGCGCTCAAGGCGTTCGGGCCGACGTCGCCCGCGGCGCGCGCGCGCTTCGATCGCGAGGCGGAGGTGATGATGGCGGTTCGACACCCGAACGTCATCCGCATCTTCGACGTCGGCGCGCAGTCCAACGGGGCGCCGTTCTTCGTGCTCGAGCTCCTCCGCGGCGAGACGCTCGGCGACTACCTGCGGCGCGAGAAGCGCGTCGCGCCCGAGCTCGCGCTCGACCTCGTTCGTCAAGCGGCGGCGGGGCTCGCGGCCGCGCACGCCGTCGGCGTCGTCCACCGGGACGTGAAGCCCGACAACCTGTACCTCGTCGGCGATCCCGGCGAGCCGTTCGGCCTCAAGCTGATCGACTTCGGCCTCGCGAAGCTCCAGGCCCGGAGCTCGAAATCGAGCGCGGGCGTCGTCCTCGGGACGGTGTCGTACATGGCGCCGGAGCAGATCCTGTGCGAGCCGCTCGACGCGCGCGCCGACGTGTACGCGCTCGGCGTCACGCTGTTTCGCACCATCGCGGGCGAGCTCCCGTTCGACGGCGCCGCCGATCTCGACGTGCTCGCGCAGCACCTGTTCGCGCCGGCGCCGAGCCTCGCCGCGCGCGAGCCGTCGGTCGACATGCGCGTCGACATCGTACTGCGCGCGGCGCTCCGCAAGAACCCCGAGAACCGCTACGCGACGATGGAAGCGATGCGCGACGACCTCGCGCGGCTCGTCGGGCTCGCCGCCGGGGAGCCGACGGGCGCGCCGCTCCGCAAGCCCCGTGACGCGTACGAGCCGCGCTCCGACGCGGGGCGCGCGACCGCCCACGCGCTGCGCGCGCACTGGCCCGGGCCGTGACACGGGCGCGCGGCGCGACCATCGCCTCGTGCCTCTTCCTGTGCGCGTGCGCGGCGCGACCGCCCGAGCCGATCGCCGTGCAGATCGGCGCGCCGCCGCCTGCTCCGCCGGCGCCCCCCGCGCGGCCGGAGCCGCCGCAGCCGACGCTCGCGCCGTTCGCCGAGGGTTACGGGCTCTCGATCGCCATCCTGCGCGGCGCGCCCGTCCTCTACGACGAGCAGGGCGAGGGCATCGCGATCGTCGAGGGCGAGCAGATCCACATGCAGAGGCGTCCGTTCGAGGGCCTGATCGACGATCCCGAAGCAAAGGTGAACGCCGTGTTCGGTCACGCAGACGCTCCCTGGGCCCTCGTCCAGCGCGGCGGCCGCGAGCTCCCGCGGCTGCTCCGCGCGCGCGGCGGCGGATGGCGCGACGGCCGCGCGATCTCGTTCGCGGACTTCGCCGCGGTCCGCGTCGCGAGCTGGACGCGGGACAAAGCGCTCGTCGTGCTCGACGCGAAGGGCAACGGAGGCGGTGCCGCGTTCGACGTCGAGGCGCGACCCGAGGGCGCACAGCTCACGATGACCGACCCGGGGCCGCTCGACATCGCGCCGACGCTCGCGCCCGTCGCCGTCGCGGCGAACCCGGAGGGCGACGTCGTCGTGCTGGGCACGCTCGACCCCGAGAAGAAGCGGCACGCGCTCGAGATCTTCCGCGGCGGCGCGTCGCCGGGCGAGGTCGCGCCGTTGCCCGACATCACCACGGACGTCGAGCAGGTCGACGTGGCGATGTGCCTCGGCCGCGGCGGCGCGATCCACGTCGTGCGCGACGTGACGACGCGGAACCCGCACGACGGCAAGAGGAACCTCGAGAGCGTCGCGCACGTCGTCACGCGCACGAGCGCCGGCTTCTCGGTGACGCCGATGCCGCGCTCGACCGCGTACTATGGGCTGCGCGGCTGCGCGGTCGACTCCGACGACGCGCTGTGGGTCGCGTTCGACGCGACGCAGGACGTGCACCCCGGCGACGCGCGCCTCGAACGCCTCTTGAACGGCGCGTGGTCGCGCGTCGCCCTGCCGTCGCTGCCTCGCCTGACCGAGCGCGCGCGCGTCGCGCGGGAGGGCGGCCGCCGTCGCGCGGCGCGCGACGTGGTCCCTGTGAAGCCTGCGCCGTTCGAAACGCTCGGCCTCCTCGGCGTCCAAGCCGACGACGCCGGGACGGTGTGGGTGCGCGTCGTTCGTGTCCTCGGCGGAGTACCGGTGCAGGTGGGCGGCCTCGAGCCGACCAAGCTCCCGCTCGACGTCGTGCTGCGCGTCGGACCCGCGCGACCGGGCGGGCCCATCTCGTGGGACGCCGCGGTGGGCGGCGCAGTCGAGGCCGCGATCGCGCGCGCCGACCGCGGTGACGGGAGCGCCTCACCCGTCGCGGCGACGCCCGCGTGCAAGGCGCCGTGGGTGAAGCTCGCCACCGCCCCGCCCGACGCCGCGTCGCCGTATCACTACCCAGAGCTCGCCGCCGCCGTCCGCGCGCGCCCGGACCTCGCGCGGCTCCACATCGTAGAGGGAAAGATCCTCGGCCT
>DASYCF010000226.1:0-5119 GCA_036500365.1 Byssovorax sp. | reverse complement strand
TGCCGACGGGCGAGTTCGCGGGCACGAGCACGTGGAGATCCGTCGGCGCGGGCGGCGAGCCGGTCTCGTTGTACCAGGCGAGGCCGAAGTGCGATCCGGCCTCGTTGAGCACGAACGTCGCCGTGAAGCCGCAGAGCGGCGAGAACGCGTTCGGCGTCGGGTGCGCGTCGGCCTGCCAATCGATGGCCTCGCCGCGCTGCTGGAACAGCGTGTAGAGCTGCTCCTCTCCGCCCGCGGACGAGTCGATCGGCACGAGCAGGCCGTTCGGCGGCGACTGCACGTCGTTCGGTTCGTTGACGACCGCCGCGGCAGGCGCCGCGACGAGGCCGAGGGCGAGGCACACCGACGCGAAGGAGGTCAGGCGCATGCCTACAGGGTGCCCGATTCCAACGGGCGTGGCGAGCGCGTCAGTGCAGCGTGGCGCCCGTGGGCGCGCGCTCCTTCGTGGGCATATCGTCGAGCTTGCCGCCGAAGCCGACCGCGAGCGCGAGCGCGACGAGGCCGAGCGCGCCCGTCGCGTAGAGGCCCCAGCCCCACTCGATGCGAACCGGCAGGTAGCGCGAGCTCTCGGGCACGCGCGCGATGCGCACGCACGCCGTCGTCAGCACGATGCCCGCGAGGAACGCGACGGCGACGCGCGCGCCGCGCATCCGGTAAATCGAGCGGCGCGTGACGACGAGCGGCACCATCACGAAGAACGCGACGGCCGGCGCCCACAGCCAGCCGAGCTTGCGCGCGAAGCCGAAGCCCGTGAGCGTGCGGATCTCCGGGGCGCTCTCGTGGAGCCACGGCGCGAAGAAGCACGCGAAGCCGAGCAGCGCGACCACGACGAGCAGCGCGCGGTTCCGGCCGAGGTACGTCCACGGGAGCGGCTGCATGTGCGGCGGGATCGGCTCCTCCGGCTCGAGCGCCTGCGCGTCGTGCGACGGCGGGAGCTTCGCCAGCGCCTCGAGCGCGAGGCCGCACTCGGGGCACGCGCGCGCCTCGCTCCGCTCGAACATCTGGCGGCAGAACGGGCACGCGACGAGGCCGCTCATCGGCAGGGGCAGAGCATAGCTCACGGCCGAGCATGACACCGCTCGAGCTTGTGGGTTCCCATGTCGACCGAGCTCTTGCATCATGGGCGATCATGAGCGCACGAGACCAGGGCGCGCGGCCGCGCGGGAAGCTCGCGGACGCGGTGATCGACGCGTTCCTCGAGGCGCACGCCGGCTGGACGCGCGACGGCGACGCCATCGCGCGCACGTACACGTTCGCCGACTACCCGGCCGGCCTCGCGTTCGTCGTGCGCGTCGGCTTCGCGGCCGAGAAGCGAGATCATCACCCGGATCTGTTCGTCGGCTGGGCGAAGGTGCGCGTCGTGTGGTCGACGCACGACGCAGGCGGCGTCACCGCGCTCGACCTCGACATGGCCGAGCGCACCGATCAGCTCCACGCGCCCTCCTGATCGATGCTCTCGGAGGCGCTCAGCGCGCGGCTCGGCCCCGTCGCCGATCTCGCGCACCTCGAGGAGGCGCTCACGCACCCGAGCTTTTCGAACGAGCAGCGGGGCTCGCGGCGCGCGGACAACCAGCGCCTCGAGTTCCTCGGCGACGCCGTGCTCGGCCTGCTCGTGAGCGAGCTCTTGATGACGCGCTTTCCGGCCGCGCAGGAGGGCGAGCTCTCGCGCATGCGCTCGCTCCTCGTCAACACCGACGCGCTCGCCGCGTGGGCGCGGCGGGTCGAGCTCGGCGCGGCGCTGCGGCTCGGCCGCGGCGCCGACGCGGCGGGCGAGCGCGACCGCGACAACGTCCTCGCCGACGCGGTCGAGGCGCTGATGGGCGCCGTCTACCTCGATCGCGGCGCCGCCGTCGCGCGCGACCTCGCCGCCGACGTGGTCGAGCTCCCGCTCTCGAAGCTCGAGGCCGGCCAGGCCGCCGGGCGCGACCCGAAGAGCGAGCTCCAAGAGCGCGTGCAGGCGGAGGGCGGCGCGTCGCCGCGCTACCGCGTCGTCGGCAGCGAGGGTCCCGACCACCAGCGCGTGTTCATCGTCGTCGTCGAGGTCGCCGGCGTCGTCCTCGGCGAGGGGCGCGGGCGCTCGAAGAAGCTCGCCGAGCAGGCCGCCGCGCGCTCCGCCATCGGCGCCGAACAGCCGGGCCACCCGTTCTTCGACTCGAGCGAGCCGTCCGCCGTGTCGTCGAGCGAGGGGAGCGCCCCGCGCCGCGTCGAGGACGCGTCGGCGATCATCGAGGTCGCGGTCGTGTCGAGCGGCAGCGTCGTGTCGAGCGGGGTCGCGGCGACCGGCCCCGCGACGTCGGCGCCGAGCACGCTCGCGAGCGCGAGCCTCGTCGAGGACGATTCGCGCGCCGCGTCCGGCGCCGAGGACGCGCCTGCGGTGGCCGCGTGGCCGGAGCTCCGCGCCCGTCGCGCCTCGAAGCGGAAGAGGAGCACGTGAGCGCCCGGGCATCGCGCCTCGTCGCGCGCGCCGCGCTCACCATCGCGCTCGTGATCGCGAGCCTCGGCGTGCACGGCGTCGCGCGCGCGGGCAGCTACCTCGATCGCGCGGCGCTCATGCTCGACGAGGCGCACGGCGAGGGCGACGTGCTGCTCCCGCGCACGTTCGACAAGGAGCTCATCCTCGTCCTCAAGTTCGCGACCGAGGCGCGGGCGAAGGCCGGTCGCAAGATGGAGGTCCCCGCCGCCGTCGCGAAGGCGCACCCGCACCTGCTGCTGGTCCTCGAGAACTACGAGCGCGCGGTCGACTTTGCGTCCGAGGGCAACTTCAAGAAGTTCGTCGAGCACCTCAACGCCGCGCGCGAGGAGGAGCTCACCTTCCGCGCCGTGCTGAAGGAGCTCCACTACACGCTGCCGGAGCTCCACAAGAAGGAGCGTTGACCCCCACGAGGTAGCCGCGAGCGGTACCCTGCTGCATGGCGTTCGCGGGTGCGAGAGCACGTCGACGCGCGAGCGGACACGCAAGGCCCGAAGCGGCTCGACGGCTCTGTCGGCTCCAGTGGAGCGGGGCATGGGGGAAAGGGCGCGAGCCCTCTCCTGTCAAAAAATGGCGCCGAGGTCGAAGGCGAGCGTGTACTGCGACTTCACGCCGGAGAACTTGTTCACGCCGTTGATCTCTTCGTCGGAGCCCTTGTTCGCGCTCTCGGGGCTCACGAGATCGATGTCGCTGTGGATGCCGAAGCGCAGGACCTGGAAGCGCAGCTGGCCGCCGAAGACGATGCGGTGGCGCGTGAGGCGCACCGGGTCGAAGACCGCTTGGTTGTTGAAGTCGGCGCTGCTGCCGTACGAGCACACGGGCTGACCGTCGGAGACCTTCTTCGTCGGGTCCCGGTTCGCGGGCGTGTTGATGCCCGTGTAGCCGCAGTAGTTCACCGCGTCGGTGTTCGGCGTGAAGTCGATGAGACCGGAGTCGCCGAAGATGCGGATCCACTGGTAGCCGACGTACGGCGTGAACACGACGCTGCCGGCGATCGGGAGCGGCTTGCTGATGATGGCGTCGAAGCCGGCGACGGTGAGCTGGAACTCGGGCGTGCCCGCGACCGAGCGGATCGAGCCGCCGACGGCGACCTCGGGGAAGATGGCGGGGATGCCGGTGCGGAAGCCCTCGAAGAGCGACAGGCGCACGTCGGCGCCGCCGAAGACCAGGCTCGTCTGCGCGAGGTAGCCGACGTCGCCCGTGATCTCGAGGCCGAACGGGAAGCCCTTGCGGATCTTCAGCGAGTACGCCTGGAGCATGCTCGAGGGCGAGTCGTTGTGGTCGGAGAACTTGTTGCTGACCGGGTCCTTCGGTCCCTGCGTGCCCTTCTTCCAATAGTCGGCGCCCGAGTCGATGCCCGTGTACGCCGCCTCGATCGCGAGCTCGAAGCCGCCGTAGCCCGTCGTCCGGGCCGAGTGCATCGCCGTCGGCGCGATGGCGAAGCCGTACTGCGCGATGAGCTTCGCGAACGCCGCGTTGTCCGGCGTGCACTGCTTCGAGCCGTTGGCCGGGTTCACGTGGATGCCGCTGCCGGTCGTGACCTGGCACGACGAGTCGAGCACGAGGCGCTCGAGCGCCGGGTCCATCGTGTCGGCGTGGGCGACGCCGGGGGCCAGCCACGCCGCGCAGACCGCCGCCGCGGCCGCGGCGCGCGCCGCCTGAGCGAGCCGATTCGTACGACGGCTGCACGATTTCGAGGCGGTTCCGCGCATAAGAGGGTCGAGAGCGCTCGTGAACGTCGCGGCGTCGGGCGCACGTTTTGGTCGCGGGCCCGAGCGATTCTGTCTGGAGCGCGAGGCTACGTGCGCGCTCGCGTTTTCGTCAAGCGCTAGTCCACGCGCGAGAGTTGACCGCGAGGCGCGCGGACGGTAACCCGCGGGCATGCGGCGACCCTCCTCTTGGCGCGTCGGGGTGCGCGGCGCGGCCGTCTCGGCGGCGATCGCGGGCGCGCTCGGCCTCCTCTACGGCGGCGAGCGCGCGGCCTCGGCCGACGGCTCGAAGCTCGGCGTCGTCGACGTGCAGCACGCCGTCATGGCGACCGAGGACGGCATCCGCGCGCAGGCCACGCTGAAGAAGCTCTTCGACAAGCGCCAGCAGGACCTCGACGCGAAGCAGACCGAGCTCCAGAAGGCGCGCCAGGACATCGAGCGCCAGTCCCACGTGCTCTCGCGCGAGGCGCTGCAAAAGCTCATGGAAGACTGGCAGCGCCGCATGCTCGCGCTCCAGCAGGTGTTCCTCGACTACAACAAGGAGCTCCAGGGCAAGCAGGGCGAGCTCACGCAGCCGATCATCAAGAAGATGGTCACCATCATCGGCAAGATCGCGAAGAAGAACAGCTACGAGCTCATCATCGACAAGCCCGCGGTGCCGTACGCGCGCCCCGATCTCGACCTCACCGAGCAGGTCGTGCAGATGTACAACGGCGGCGACACGAGCGACTCGAATGCGCCCGACGACAAAAAGGACGACAAGAAGTAGCGGCGGGCTCGCGCTCGCTGCGCCGCGCACGCTCGGCGACCTCGGCGATCTCTTCGGCGGCGAGGTCGACGCGGGGGCGCGCGGGATCGTCGTGCGCGCGCTCGCGCCGGTCGAGATCGCGGGCGACGGCGACCTCGCGCCCGTCGTCGCGTCGCGCTTCGTCGAGGCGGC
>DASYCF010000225.1:0-6438 GCA_036500365.1 Byssovorax sp. | reverse complement strand
CGCCCCGCGGCGCGTGCAGAAGCGAGTATGCTCGGCGCGCCGTGTCGCTCGTCCAAATCCGCACGTCGAAGGCGCGCCCGCGCGATCTCCGCGCGTTCTTGCCCACCACGCGCGAGGAGATGGCGGCGCGCGGCTGGGACGAGCTCGACGTCCTCATCGTCAACGGTGACGCCTACGTCGATCACCCGGCGTTCGGCGGCGCGCTCATCGGTCGCTTCCTCGAGGGCCGCGGCTTCCGCGTCGGCATGATCGCGCAGCCGCGCTTCACGGACGCGACGGATCTCCTCCGCATGGGCCGCCCTCGACTCATGGTCGGCGTCACCGCGGGCAACCTCGACTCGATGCTCAACAAGCTCACCGCCCAGAAGAAGGCGCGGAGCGAGGACCAGTACTCCCCCGGCGGCCGCACCGGGCTCCGGCCGAACCGCGCGTCGATCGTCTATTCGAACCTGTGCAGGCAAGCCTTCCCGGGTGTGCCCGTCGTCGTGGGGGGCATCGAGGCGAGCCTCCGTCGCATCGCGCACTACGACTACTGGAGCGATCAGGTCCGGCGCAGCGTGCTGCTCGACGCGAAGGCCGATCTGCTGGTCTTCGGCATGGGCGAGCGGCCCGTGTGGGAGATCGCCGAGCGCCTCCGCCGCGGCGAGCGCGTGCGCGATCTGCGCGACGTGCGGGGCACCGCGCACGTGCGCCGCAAGGGCGAGTGGGAGGGCACGCCCGCGAGCCGCCACGTGACCGACGGGCTCACGGTCATCCTCCCGAGCTACGAAGAGGTGAGCCGCGACAAGCGCGCCTTCGCCGAGATGAGCCGCGCGTTCCAGTACGAGACCAACCCAGGCAACGCGCGACCGCTCTTGCAGCCTCACGGGAGCGAGGCGGTCTATTTCAACCCGCCCGCGCGCCCGCTCGAGACGAGCGACATGGACGCGCTCTACGACCTGCCCTTCGCGCGCGCCGCGCACTGGTCTTGCGACGAGCCCGTGCCTGCCTTCGAGACGGTGAAGCACTCGATCGTGACGATGCGCGGCTGCTTCGGCGGGTGCACGTTCTGCTCGATCACCGAGCACGAGGGGCGCGTCATCTCGTCGCGATCGGCCGAGAGCATCCTCCGCGAGGTGCGCGCGCTCCGCCGCATGGACGACTTCCGCGGCACGATCACGGACCTCGGCGGGCCGACGGCGAACATGTACCAGATGGCGTGCAAGGACCCCGAGATCGAGCGCGCCTGTCGCCGCCTCTCGTGCGTCCACCCCGGCATCTGCGAGAACCTGAAGGTCGATCACGACCCCTTGATCGACGTGATGAAGCGCGTGCGCGCGGCGCCCGGCGTGAAGAAGGTCTTCCTCGCGAGCGGCATCCGCTACGACCTCGCCGAGCGATCGCCCGAGTTCATCGGCCAGCTCGCCGAGCACCACACCGGCGGTCAGCTCTCGGTCGCGCCCGAGCACTCTCAGGGCGAGGTGCTCGACAAGATGAAGAAGCCCGGCATCGCGAGCTACGAGCGCTTCGCCGAGCAGTTCCTCTGCGCGAGCGAGCAGGCCGGAAAGGACCAGCACCTCGTCCCGTACTTCATCTCCGGCCACCCGGGCTCGACGCTGGGCGACATGGTCGAGCTCGCCCTGTGGCTGAAGAAGAGCGGCATGCGCCCGCGCCAGGTGCAGGACTTCATCCCGACGCCGATGTCGATGGCCACGTGCATGTACCACGCGGGCATCGACCCGTTCACGCGCGAGCCCGTCTACACCGCGAAAGAGATGCACGACAAGCGCCTTCAAAAGGCGCTCCTCCTCTACTGGGATCCCGCGCACCACGACGAGGCGCGCGAGGCGCTCATCAAGGCCGGGAGGCGCGACCTCATCGGGTCGAAGGCGCACTGCCTCGTGCCGCCTGCCTCGGGCGCGGGCTCGTTGCCTCGACGCATGCAGGCCCGTGCGCCGCAGGTCGGCGGTCGTCGGCGAGGGCGCGCGTGAGCGTCCCCGTCCTCGGCGATCGCGGGCTGTTCCCCGAGCTCGAGCCGACTGCTTACCTGAACCACGCCGGCATCTCGCCCGTGTCGCTCGACGTGAAGTACGCGGTGCGCGCCATCCTCGACGACTACGGCCGGCGCGGCGCCGCGGCGTACCCCGCTTGGGCCGAGCAGCGGGCGCGCCTGAAGCAGAAGCTCGGCGCGCTCGTCGGCGCCCGCGGTGAGGATCTCGCCATCACGCAGAACACGACGCGCGGCGTGACCGACGTCGCGCTCGCGATCCCCTGGAAGCGCGGCGATCGCGTCGTGCTCTTCGAGGGCGAGTTCCCATCGAACGTCACCCCTTGGCAGCGCGCGGCCGAGGCGTTCGATCTCGAGATCGCCTATCTGCCGACGCGCGATTACCTCGCGTCCGACGAGCCCGGGCTCGCGCGCCTCGCCGCCGAGCTCGAGCGCCCCGCGCGCCTCGTCGCGGTGAGCGCGGTCGAGTTCCAGACGGGCCTGCGCACGCCGATCGGCCGCATGGCGGAGCTCGCGCACGCCGCGGGCGCCGAGCTCTTCGTCGACGCGGTGCAGGCCGTCGGCGCGAACCCGATCGACGTGACGAGCGACGCCGTCGATTACCTCGCGTGCGGCAGCCACAAGTGGCTGATGGGCGTCGAGGGCGCGGGCTTTCTCTACGTCGCGCCGGCGCGCGTCGAGGCGCTGCGTCCGCTCACCGCGGGCTGGCTCAGCCACGAGGACGGCCTGTCGTTCCTCTTCGAGGGCCCAGGGCACCTCCTCCGCGATCGACCGCTCAAGCGCGCCGCGAGCGTGTTCGAGGGCGCGAACGTGAGCGCGGTCGGGTGCGCGGCGCTCGAGGCGTCGGTGGATCTCCTGCTCGCGCTCGGCGTCGACGCGGTGCACGCGCACGTGAACCGCTACCTCGACGACCTCGAGCCGGCGCTCGTCGCGCGCGGGCTCACGAGCCTGCGCCGGCGCGACGCCGCGGGGCGGAGCGCGATCTTGTCCATGCTCCCGCCCGAGGGCGTCGACGTGATCGCGCTGCAGCGCGCGCTCGGCGAGCGCGGCGTCGCCGCGGCCACGCCCGACGGGCACCTCCGCCTCGCGCCGCACTGGCCGAACGGCGCGCACGAGGTGCCGCTCGTCGTCGACGCGTTCGACGCCGCGCTCCACGAGCTCGAGGCGGACTGACCGTCAGTCGTCGTCGGACTTCGCCGGCTTGATCGGGCGCGCGGCGATCTCGCGCGCGCGTCCGAGCTGCTCGCGGAGGCGCGGCACGATGGCGCGCGCGGCCGACTCCGTGTCGTGCGCGGCGCCGCCAACGACCGCGACGAGCGCGCCCATGACGAGCTCCTTCAGGTACGCGAACGAGAACTCGTGCGTCGCGTCGACGAGCTCGTCGATCGTCGCGGCGGAGAGCGCGCCGAGGTCGGCGAGCTTCGCGTTCTGCACGACGAGGAACCGCCTGCGATCCTCGGCGTGCGGGAGCTCGAACGCGTACGTCCGATCGAAGCGGCTCGGCCGATCGAGGAGCGCCGGGTCGAGCCGCTCGGGGTGGTTCGTCGTTCCGAGCGTGACGAGGCCGCTGTTCTCGCCGAAGCCGTCGAGCTCGTTGAGGAAGAACGCGAGGCCCTCGGGATCGAAGAGGCCGTCGAGATCCTCGAGCACGAGCACGCACGGCGCGAGGCGACGCGCGCGCTCGAACACCTCGGAGATGCAGTCGGCGGTCGTCCGGTAGCGGTGCCGGAAGCCGCGCACGTAGATCGTCGGCTTGCCGAGGCGCTTCACGAGCGCCTTCACGCAGTGGGTCTTGCCGTTGCCGGGCGGACCCATGAAGAGCGCGCCGCGGCGCCACGGGCAAGCGGCGCGCGCGTACGCCTCCTTCGACGCGAAGAAGCGCTCGAAGTCGCGCGCGATCTCGTCCTTCTCGGCGCCGCGCAGCACGAGGTCCTCCCACGACGCGCGGCGGAGGTCCTCGTGCAGGCGCGTCGATTTCGAGAAGCAGCCGTCCTGGAACACGAGCACCTCGTCGTGCACCTCGGCGCTCCAGCGAGAGACCTCCGTGAGGAACGCGCGCGCGACCGCCTCGTCGTCGGCGAGGACCCACGTGCGGTGCTCCGGCTTCCACGCGGTCATCCACTGCATCGCGACGACCTCGAGGCGATGGCCCCCGTAGAGCACTTCGAAGCGCGCGTTCGCGGCCCCGTCGACGAGGCCCTCGAGCGGCCCCTCCCAGTTCGTGAGCACCTCGTGGGGCAGGCCGGCGACGAGCGTCGCCTGCGCGTGGCCGGCGCGCGCGAAGCCGAGCAGCTCGACCTTGCTGCCCGACGTGAGGACGGCGCGCCCGCCGGCGGCCTCGCGCACGCGGCGGTTCGTCTCGTAGCCGATCGCGGTCTCGGGCTCTCGCAGCCCGGCGCCGATGATGTCGTCCATGGTTTGCTCTCCTCCAGCGTGCGCTTTGGCATGCGCGCGCGCACCTGCAAGCCCTCGTGTACATTCGCGCGCCGTGGCCGACATGAACGAGCGCGTCACGTCGCGCGCAGCGACGCCCGGGGACCACGCGACGTTCCTTCGCCTCTTCGCCGAGCTCGAGGTCGACGATCCGATGCCGCCGCTCGAGGCGTGGACGAAGACGATGATGCCCGGCGTCTCGATCCTCGAGCGCGCGGGAGAGACGGTCGGCTACGGCCTCTCATTCCCGCTCGGTGAAGTGGGCTACGTCTTTCACGTCGTCGTCGACCCGGCGCGGCGCCGCGAGCGGATCGGCTACGACGTCATGCGCGCCGTCGCGGCGCGGCTCCGCGGCCTCGGCTGCGCGCGGTGGTGCCTCAACGTGAAGCGCGACAACGCGCCCGCCATTCGCCTCTACGAGCGCGTGGGAATGAAGCGCGTCTACGGGAGCTCCGCGATCGACGTGCCGTGGAGCGTGCCCGCGTCGCTGCCCGCCGCTCCCGAGGGCGTCACGGCGTGCGTCGTCGACCCCGCGGACGACGCAGCGATCGAGGCTGGGTGGTCGATGCCTCGCGGCCGCCTCGCCCAGCAGCGCGCCCAGCCCGAGCGCGTCTTGTTTCGCGTCGTCGACCCGGCCAGGCCCGGCGAGGTCGGGCTCGGCGTCGCGTGCTTCGCGCGCGCCTTCCCGGGCGCGTTCCCGTTCCGCGTCGCGTCGATCGACCTCGCCTCGCCGCTCTTCGCCGTGATCCGCGCGCACGCCCGGCCGGACGACGCGTCGCTCCACGTGCTCGTCGAAGACGACGACGCGCTGGCGAACGCGCTCGTCGAGCGCGGCGCGTCCGTGCGCTTCGATCTGTGGCATTTCGAGGGCGACCTCCCGCCCGCCTGATGGCTCGGCGACGCGATCCACTGGATCTCGAACGATCCATGGGATCACCGAGCGCGCAATGGATCGCGCGCGGCTCAGCGCGGACCGCTCGCGGCGCCACGAGGCGAGCAGCCCAGCGCGCGAATGACGCGAAGCGCGACCTGGCAGGGGCCTTGCTCATGCCGATGTCGTGGCCCACCGACGCGCTCTCCCGACGCTGATCCTCGGCCTCGCTTGCACCACGAGCCTCGCCGCCGCGACCTCGACCTCCGGGTGCGCGCAGAAGCCGCCCTCGCAGATCATTTACGTCGAGACCGGCGCGGGCGGCGCGGCGGGCCAGGGCGGCGACGACACGTCGACCGGCGGCGCCGACGACGGCGGCGGCGGCGGCACGCCCGAGGCGCCCGGCCGCATGCTGTTCGACGCGCTCGAGGACGATTTCGTGGCCGCGTGCGACGGCTGTCACGACGTCGGCGGCATCGCCGACATGCCCTTCCTCGCGGGCCCCGATCGCTACCACAGCGTCGTGAGCTGGCCCGGCTTCATCGGCGCCGACCCGGCGGACAGCCGCCTCCTCACGTTCCCGCTCACGGGGACCGGCCACCCCGGCACGAACCTCGACACGCCCTCGCTCGTCAACACGCTCAAGCCGCAGCTCACCGCGTGGATCACGGCCGAGGACGCGGCGCTCACGTCGACCGACGGCGGCGCGGGCCCCGACGCCGGCCCGACGATCACGCCGTTCACGCCCATCATCGGCTTCAACGCCGTATACCTCGACGCGCTCGGCAGCGACTTTCAGGGCATGGCCCTCACGTTCACGGCGACGGAGCTCGACTCGACGACCCTCTCGCTCACCGAGCTGGAGGTGCACCCGACGGTGGCGTTCGGCGTCCACGTGACGCACCCGCTCTTCCTCGTCGTCGCGCCCGACAGCACGGTCGATCCCGACCCCGCCGACAGCTTCTCGAACCTCGATCAGACCTTCGATCCGGGCACGTCGGGCGACCTCGGCCCCGGCACGCTCATCCTCACGAACTGGGTCCACGACGGCAAGCTCGGCGTCGCGTTCGACACGATCGTATCGACGACGCCGAACGACGGCGGCGCGGGCGGCGGGACCGCGACGAGCGGCGACTGCACCTCGCTG
>DASYCF010000224.1:0-3407 GCA_036500365.1 Byssovorax sp. | reverse complement strand
TCGCCGGCTCGACGCGGACGTGGCTCGGCCAGCGCGCAGAGACCCGCGCCGACGCGCTCGAGCCCGACGCGCGCGTCGCCGCGCTGCGCCGCGCCGTGCAGATCGATCCCACGTCGGGCGAGGCGCGCCTCGCGCTCGGGCTCGCGGAGCTCGACGTGCACGACGCGGCGCGCGCCCGAGACGACCTGCGCGCCTCGCGCGAGCTCCTCGCGAACGCAGGGACCGACGCGGCGATCGGCGAGGCGTCGCTCGAGCTCGGCGACGTCGCCGGCGCGCTCACCGCGTTCACGTCCGCCCTCGCGCTCACCCCCGGCTCGGCCCGTGCGCACCTCGGGCTCGCCGAGGCGGAGCGGCGCGCGGGCCACGACGACGACGCCGAGCGCGACGCGTCGATCGCCGCGCGCCTCTTGCCTGGTGATCCTCGCCCGCGCGCGCTGCTCGACGCGATCCGCGAGCAGCGCATGGATCACTGACGACGCGTCGTCATTTGCACTTGAGCTTCTTCGCGAGCTTCGCCGCGCGCTCCGCCGTCTTCGCCTTCGTCTTGCCCCAGCGGCGATCGATCACCGCGAGCGCCTCGCACGCCTCCGCGTGGCCACCGTCGGCGCCCGCGTCGCCGACGGCGGGCGGCGCGCCGCCGGGGCCGAGCGCGCCGTCGATCGCCTCGGCGAGGACGAGCTCGGCGCGCGTATGGAGGACCGGCTCGAGCAGCGCGTTGCACGTCCGCGCCGCGGCGCGCGCGATCGGGATCGCGTCGCGCGCGTGGCCGGCGAGCACCAGCGTGCGCGCGGCCGCCACGAGCGGGAGCAGCGCGACATTGAACGGGCTCGGCGGCGGCGACAGCCACGCGCCGTCGGCGACGACGGGATCGGCGAGCGCTGCGCGCGCCGCCGCGGCCCCGTCGGCGAACAACGCCTTGCTCACGGCCCAGTACACGACGGGCTGGATGCGACCGCTGCGGCGCTCCATCGTCTCGGCGAGCGTGCGCGGGAGCTCGGCCTGCGCGGCGCGCTCGTTCCGCGCGGCGAGGAGACGGAGCTCGGGGAACGCCGCGAGGCCGCCGTACTCGAGCGGCGTCGCGGCCGTGGAGCTCCACGCGCGCGACTTGCGGATCGCCTGCTCGGCGTCGGCGTCGACCTCGTCGGCGGGCGCGGTCTCGGAGAGCAGCTCCACGCGGAGGACGGCGCGCGACATGCGCACGCCGACGTCGTTCACCGTCGCGTCGACGGCGAGCTCGCGGAGCGCGCCCTCGAAGTCGCCGGAGAGCGCCCGCGTCTTCGCCGCGAACAGGCTCTTGGCCTCGTCACGACGCGCCTCGGGCAAGAGCGGCCACACGGACTTGAGCGCCTCGTCGAGCGTGTCAGCCGACGCGTCCTCGCCAGCGAGCGCGAAGACGAGCAACGCCTGACCCTTCGGGCTCGTCGGATCGCGGACGACGATCGTGCGCGCGTCGTGCACCGCGTCGGTGCAACGGCCGTAGGCGAGGTGGATCTGCGCGGCCTCGTAGGCGCAGTCGCTCGACGACGGCAGCTTGCGCTTGCAGTCCTCGAGCGTCTCGAGCGCGGCGTCGACCTTGCCCGCGCGCGCGAGCATGCGGCCCTTGCTCTGCCAGGCGTCCGAGTAGCCGGGATCGGCGGCGATCACGCGGTCGAGCGCGACGATCGCGTCGTCGCCCTTGATGCCGCCGGTGAACACCGCCTCGAACGTGATCTCGAGATCCTCGGGGTGCTCGGCGGCGGCCCGCGCGAAGCGCTTGCCCGACTCGGTGGCGTCGGCGGGCTCGCGGCCGAGCGTCGGCTCGAGGGCGTCGAGGATGTCGCGCTCGCGCGGCGTGAGGCGGTCCTTCATCGACGCCGCGCGCTGGTAAATCGGCCCCACCTCGTCCGACGATCGACCGCTGCGGCAGGCGGACGCCGCGCGGAGCCACGCCGCGCTGCACGTGGCGTCGGCCGTCGTCGCCTCGAGGAACGCGACGCAGCCTGCCTCGCTCGAGCCGGCGCGGAGCGCGCGCAGGCCGCGGTCGAACGCAGCGAGCGCGGCCGCGTTGCAGCTCGTCGGCTTCGGCAGATCGAGCAGCCCGAGCGCGCCGGGCGGCGGGGGCTCGACCCGCGCGCTCGACGCCTCGACCGGCGGCCGCGGCGCGCGGAGGCTGTGCGCGACGAGGCCGCTCCCGACGGCGGCGACGAGCGCGACCGCCGAGGCGAACGCGCCGTACATCCACCGGGGCCGGGCCGGCGCGCCGGGCGACGCCGTCGTCTGCTGGACGCTGTTCCGCCCGCCGCCGGTGTCGGCCGCCGTCAGCGCGCCCGTGTCGACCACGCGGTCGTACGAGATGTTCGCCGCCGTGGCCCCGAACTGGAGCGCGTCGCGCATCACCTCGGCCGGCACCGACGAGAGCGGGGGCACGGCCTCGGCCGCGACCGCAGGCAGCGCGACGTAGAGCGCCGCGGCGAGCTCGTCCATCGACGCGAACCGCTCCTCGCGCGGCCTCCGCAGCGCGCGGTGGATGATCGCCGCGATCGGCTCGGGGAGCGTCGCGTCGTGCGACGCGAGCGGCGCCGCGTCGCGCGTGAGGATCGCGCCGAGGAGCGCCGTCGTCTCGCCTTGCCACGGCAGGCAGCCCGTGAGGAGCTCGTACGCGACGACGCCCCACGAGAACTGATCGCTCCGGCCGTCGAGCGGCTCGTTCAGGATCTGCTCCGGCGACATGTACGCGACGGTGCCGATCAGCACCTCGCCGCGCGTGATCGTCGAGAGCCTCGCCACCGCCTGGGCCGCGTTGCGATCGGAGCCGGGCGGCAGCGCGGCGCTGCGCGCGATGCCGAAGTCGACGACCTTCGCCGCGCCGTCGCGCGCGAGCATCACGTTCTCGGGCTTCACGTCGCGGTGGACGAGCTCGTGCCGGTGCGCCTCGGCGAGGCCGCGCGCGACGTCGAGCAGGCACGTGAGGCGCTTCACCGTCGTGAACGACCGATCGAGCACGCGGTCACGCAGGTTCCCGCCCTCGACGAGCTCCATCGCGAGGAAGGGGAGCGCGCGATCCTCGCCCGCGTCGAACACGGTCGCGATGTTGGCGTGGTGCACCGCGGCGGCCGCGCGCGCCTCGCGCAGGAACCGCGCGCGCGCCGTCTCGTCGTCGGCCATCAACACCTTGAGGGCGACACGGCGCGACAGGTGCTCGTCGACGGCGACGAAGACCTCGCCCATGCCGCCGCGCCCGATGGAGCGCTCGATCCGGTAGCGGCTGATTCGATCGCCGGCGCGGAGGCCCGTGGACGCCGGAGGAACGTTCTTCGCGCCGCCCACGCGGCCAAGCTACTCCATCGAGGCGGGGCTGCCGAGGGCGCCTATTCGACGAGGTCGAGCGTGATCCCGGTGGACGTCCGGATGCGGTGCGTCCCCGAGTT
>DASYCF010000223.1:0-2738 GCA_036500365.1 Byssovorax sp. | reverse complement strand
CCTTGAAGCCGCCGGGGTACGCGTCGACGTGGCCGTCGCGCACGCCGAGCACGCGCGTCGACACCGCCTCGAGGAAGCGCCGGTCGTGCGACACGAAGACGACGGTGCCTTCGAACCCGGCGAGCGCCTCTTCGAGGATCTTCGCCGCGGGGATGTCGAGGTGGTTCGTCGGCTCGTCGAGGAAGAGCAGGTTCCGCGGCTCGAGCAAGAGCTTGGCGAGCGCGAGGCGGCTCCGCTCGCCGCCCGAGAAGCCGCTCACGCGACGGAGCGCGTCGTCGCCGTAGATGCGGAACCGCGCGAGGTACGCGCGCGCCGCGTCGGCGTTGAGATCGCCGCGCACGCTGCGGATCTCCTCGACGGCGGTGCGCGACGGGTCGAGCGAGCCGAGGTGCTGATCGAAGTAGCCCTGCGCGAGGTTCGTGCCGCGGCGCACGTCGCCCTCGTCGTCGTCCGCGCCGAGGCCGGCGAGGAGCTTCAGCAGCGTCGACTTGCCGGCGCCGTTCGGGCCCACGATGGCGATGCGCTCGCCGCGCCGGATCAAGAGATCGACGCCGTCGAAGAGCGCGCGATCGCCGCGCGTCGCGCCGAGGCCCGTCGCCTCGAGCACGATGTCGCCGGTCCGCGGCGCGGGCACGAAGCGGAACGCGACCTTCTCGGCGACCTGCCACACGTCCTCGGGCCGATCGACCGCGTCGAGCTTCTCGAGCATCTTGCGCCGGCTCTGCGCCTGCTTCGTCTTCTGCCCCGCGATGTTCTTGCGGATGAAGTCCTCGGTCTTCGCGACGAAGTCCTCGTGCCGCTCGGCGAGGCCGCGCTCCCTCGCGAGGTCCTCCTCGCGCGCGACCTCGTAGTCCGAGTACTTGAGCGGATAGACGCGGAAGCTCCGCTTGCCGAGCTCCATGGTCGACGTGCACGTCGCGTCGAGGAAGGCGCGATCGTGCGAGACGACGAGCATCGCGCACGAGAGCGAGCCGAGGTAGCGCTCGAGCCAGCCGATGGTGTCGAGATCGAGGTGGTTGGTCGGCTCGTCGAGGAGCAGCAGGTCCGGCTCCTGCGCGAGCGCGACGCCGAGGTGCAGGCGCCCGCGCTCGCCGCCGGACAGGCTCGTGAGCGCGCGCTCGAGGTCCCTCTCCGCGAAGCCGAGGTGCTGGGCGATGATGGCGATGCGCCGCTCGAGCGCGTCGCCCCCGGCGAGGTGATACGCGTCGGTCGCGCGGGCGAGGCGCGCGAGCGCGGCGTCCGACCCGTCGGCGGCGGCGTGCTCGGCGGCGGCGAGCTCGGCGCGCGCGGCGACGACCGATTCGAACCCGGCGAGGAACGCCTCGAGCACGGTGCCGGCCGCGCCGAGCTCGTGAGACTGCCGCGCGTAGGCGACCTTCACCTCCTTGCGCACGACGACGGAGCCGGCGTCGGGCGCGATCTCGCGGCCGATCAGGCGCAGCAGCGTCGACTTGCCGGCGCCGTTCGGCGCGACCAGGGCCGCCCGCTCGCCCGCCTCGAGCGAGAACGTCACGCCCGCGAACAGGCGGCTCGCGCCATAGCCGAATGCAAGATCGGCGACCTGGAGGACGGTCATCGCGGCGTCGTTGTAGCACGGGGCTCCGCGTCGAACGCGACCTGGAGCGCCTGCCCCCGGTCGACCCGGTGCGCCCGCGGCCCACCGCTTCCTGTCGTCGCGGACGTGTGCCACGTGCGCCGCAGTCGAGCGTGATCGCGCCGCCATGCCGACTCGCGTCCCCACCGCCATCCGCGAGCGTTTTCTGTAAAATCGAAGCGTTGGCGCGGGCGCTGCTACAGGCCGTCCCGTGGCAGACATCACCTCGAGTCGGGGGTCGCGCGCGTCGTTGGCGGGCCTCCGTGGGCTCTTGTTCGCGGCGCTCGGCGCCTCGCTCGTCGCCTGCAGCACGTCGAACGACTCCGGCGTCGGGGGCGGCGGCGACGCGACCTCGGCGAGCGGCGCGGGCGGCGCATCGGCGGCGTGCCTCGGCGGCGTCGCGCTGACGACCGCGGACGGCGACGCGAACGGGCTCGTGGCGTGCGCCGACGGCGCCGTCGATCGGATCGGCGGGACGTGCTTCACGCCGCCGCTCGCGAACGCCTGCGCCGGCTCCGAGCAGAACCTCTACTGCCAGGCCGACGCCGACTGCGGCCTCAAGGGCGGCGGCCGCTGCGGCTCGCAGACCACGGCCGACGGCACCGAGTGCTCGTGCGCCTACGCGGCGTGCGCGACGGACGACGACTGCGACCCCGGCTTCGCGTGCCTCTGCGCGGGCACGAGCGACCACATCACGTGGCCGACGAAGTGCGTGCCCGCCGGCTGCAAGACGGGCGCGGACTGCGCGTCGGGCGAGTGCGGCCTCGACCTCTATTTCGACGGCTGCTCGTGGGACGAGCGGCTCGCGTGCCGCACGTCGCTCGACACGTGCCGCGACTCGAGCGCGTGCACCGAGGACCTCGCGTCGTGCAGCCTCCAGAGCGGCTACCCGGGCTACAAATGCCAGCTCCAGGCCGACTGTCAGATCGGCCGGCCGCTCCTCGTCGACGGCCGCGCGCGCACCGCTCCGGCGACGGCGCGCGTCGACTGGGCGGACCTCGTCCCGAGCGTCGACCCGCGCGGGCTCGACCCGGCGACGCGGGAGGCGGCGCGCGCGTACTGGCTGCGCATCGCGGCGCTCGAGCACGCGTCGGTGGCGAGCTTCTCGCGCTTCTCGCTCCAGCTCCTCGCGCTCGGCGCGCCG
>DASYCF010000222.1:0-6203 GCA_036500365.1 Byssovorax sp. | reverse complement strand
GCTCGCCGACTACCTCGACCGACGCCGCGAGGACGCCGCGCCCGCCCTCGGCCTCGAGGCCGCGATGGACATCTTGCAGCCCATCGCCGCGGCGCTCGCGCGGGCGCACCGCTTCGCCGGGCCCGAGGGCGTGGAGTCGATCGTCCACCGCGACCTCAAGCCCGCGAACATCTTCCTGACCAACCTCGCCGGGGACGAGGGCGTCAAGATCCTCGACTTCGGGATCGCGAAGGTGAAGAAGCTCGTCACGGAGCGGCGCGACACCGGGAAATCGCTGCACGGCGAGACGAGCGCGTTCACGCCGGGCTTCGCGGCGCCCGAGCAGTGGCTCCCGAAGCGCTTCGGCCCGACCGGCACGTACACCGACGTCTGGGGCCTCGCGCTCACGCTCGTCGAGACGCTGTCGGGCCTGCCGCCGATCGACGGCGAGCTCCTCGTGATGCGCGAGCTGGCGCTCGACGAGGCGCGGCGGCCCACGCCGCGCTCGCTCGGCGTCGCGCTGCCGGAGCGCGCAGAGAAGGCGTTCCAGCGCGCGCTCGCCGTCGAACCGCGCAAGCGCACCCAGCGCATCGAGGAGCTGTGGACCGAGCTCGAGAGCGCGCTCGGCCTGCCGGCGTCGCTGTTCCTGCTCGAGGCGACGCGCGAGCCGTCGCGGAGCTCGCCGCGCCTCCGCCCGCCCGCGCAGGGTCCCGCCTCGCAGCGCCCAGCGCCGCCGACCACGTCGACGAGCTCGCAGCGCGCGTACGCGTCGACGATGCCGTCGCCCGACTACGCGAGCGCCGCCAAGGCGGTCGAGGTCGCCCCGGCGTCCGGCGACGCCGACGCGCTCGCAGAGGCGCCGGTCCTCGATCTCGAGGTCCCCGAGATGAGCTCGCTCGCCGTCAAAGCCAAGGCCCGTCCGCCGCCGCCGCCGGTGCGCATCCCCGCGCTCGAACCCAAGGCGAAGGCCGCCGCGACGCCCGCGCTCGCGCTCGCGCCGCTCCAGCCTCCCGCGCTCGCCGACGACGATCTCGGCGGCTCGCTCGAGTCCGTGCCCCTCGCCGTGGACCCCGTCCGCTCCACACGCCCGCGGCCGCGCCCGAGCTTCACGTCGACGGCCGAGCTCTACCGACCGAGCGTGGCGCCGCCAAAGCCGAGCCTCGCCGAGCCGGGGATGCTCATCGCGCTCGGCGTCGTCGGCGCAGCCGCCGAGCGCTACCTCGGGCAGGACGCCGGGCAGCCGTACATGATCGGCCCCGTCCGACTCGCGTGGATCGCAGGGGTGCTCGCGCTCGTCGGCGCCGCGTGGATGGCGTCTCGCCTGCTGTCGCCACCCCGCGGCTGAGCGACGGAGCGCGGGCACGTCGTGATGATCCGGACATGGCCGTCCGGCGGCTCCGCAAGCGCGACGCGCAGGCTCTGGGCTCTGCCGCGGCCGTGATATGAGCGCGGCGTGAGCGACGACCTCTTCGACCGCGCCGAGACCTGGATTCGACACGACCCCGACGAGAAGACGCGCGCGGAGCTCCGCGCCGTCGTCGACCGGGCGCGCGCGGGCGACGCCGCGGCGAAGAAGGACCTCGGCGAGCGCTTCGCCGGCCCGCTCGAGTTCGGCACCGCGGGCCTCCGCGGCGTGATGGGCGCGGGCGAGACGCGCATGAACCGCGCCGTCGTGCGCCGCGCGACGCGCGGCCTCGGCCAGTATCTGATCGCGACCGACGCGAAGGCCGCGCGCGAGAAGGGCGTCGTCGTCGGCTTCGACGGGCGGCACATGGGCCCCGAGTTCGCCGAAGACGTCGCGCGCGTGCTCGCCGCGCTCGGCATCCCCACGTGGATGACGCCGGTGAAATGCTCGACGCCGATCACCGCGTACGCCGTGCACCACCTCGGCTGCGTCGCCGGCGTGATGGTGACGGCGAGCCACAACCCGCCGGAGTACAACGGCTACAAGGTCTACTGGTCGAACGGCGCGCAGATCATCCCGCCGCACGACACCGGCATCGCGGCGAAGATCCACGAGGCGCCACCCGCCGACGAGACGCCCATGATCTCGATCGAGCAGGCGAAGGCCGACGGGCTCGCGCGCACCTACGGCGAGGACGTCGACGAGACGTACTTCGCGTCGCTCCGGCAGCACCGCGTGCGCGACGACGGTGATCGCGCGATGTCGATCGTCTACACGCCGATGCACGGCACCGGCGACCGCATGACGCGCCGCGCGCTCGCCGAGGCGGGGTTCACGCGCGTGACGAGCGTGCCCGAGCAGGCCGAGCCCGACGGCGATTTTCCCACGGTCGCGTTCCCGAACCCCGAAGAGAAGGGCGCGCTCGACCTCGCCATCGCGCTGGCCAAGCGCGAGGACGCGCCGCTCATCCTCGCCAACGACCCCGACGTCGATCGCCTCGCCGTCGCCGTGCGCGATCCGAGCGGCAAGTATGTGCAGCTCACCGGCAACCAGGTCGGCGTGCTCCTCGGTCATTACCTGATCGACGAGGGCGACAAAAAGGGGGATCGCTTGGTCCTCGCGTCCTGCGTGTCGACTCCGATGCTGGGAGTCGTCGCCGCGGCGTACGGCGTCCACTACGAAGAGACGCTGACCGGCTTCAAGTGGATCGCGAACCGCGCGATGGAGCTCGAGAAGGAGGGCCTCCGGTTCGTCTTCGGCTTCGAAGAGGCGCTCGGTTACACCGTCGGTCCGCTCGTGCGCGACAAGGACGGCATCGGCGCGGCGGTGCTCGCCGCGGAGCTCGCCGCCGTGCTCCGCGCAGCCGGGAAGTCGCTGCTCGACCGGCTCGAGGAGCTCCATCGCCGATATGGCCTCTTCATCAGCGGTCAACGCTCGGTGACCATGAAGGGCGCCGACGGCCCCGCGAAGATCAAGGACATGATGAGGCGCCTCCGCGCCGCGAAGCCGCAGAAGATCGGCGCGCTCGAGGTCGAGGCCGTGCGCGACTTCCAGGCGCGGCAGCGCACCGACAAGGCGGGGAAGACGACGCCCCTCACCCTCCCCGAGACGGACATGCTCATGTTCGATCTCGCCGGCGGGAGCCGCGTCATCGCGCGCCCCAGCGGGACCGAGCCGAAGATCAAGTTCTACTACGACGTGCGAGAGCCCGTGTCCGAGGGCGAGCCGCTCGCCGCCGTCGAGACGCGCGCCGACCAGACGAAGAAGGACCTCGACGCCGCGTTCGCGAAGCTCGCCGGCGTGGAGTAGCGCTCAGGGCTCGCAGTAGCCGTAGAGACAGCGCTTCGTGGTCGGGAACGACGCGCACGTCTCGTCCTTCGAGCACGTCGTGCAGCCGACCTCCTGGCCGGTGATCTTGCGCCAGTAGCAACCGCAGCTGGGCGGCTGCGGCGAAGGTCGCAGCTCGCCGTTCGAATCGCGGGCGACGTTCATCGCGCACGCGGGCACCATGCCGACGTCGTGCATCGCCGACGCGACGGTCGTGTCCGGGATGAGGCTGGTGAGGAGGTTCTGGACCGCGATCGCCGTCGCGTTTCCCACGTGGGTCGAGTTCGCGTCGAACGGCACGACCGCCACGATGGGCGACCACAGCGCGTAGTGGCCGTCGATCACGTTCTGCCGGTCTCCATTGCCCGGCTGGGAATCGGGCCAGTACCCGCACGATTGACCCGTGTGCTGATAGGCGATCACCGAGACTTGATTGGAGCTCTCGCCGTCCGGCGCGGCCATCATCCCGAGCGCACCTTCCGGGCTCGCAGCGGCGAGGCCATCGGCCTCGTCCGAAGGGCTCACCGTGTCTCGCCCGACCCACTGATCGGCGGGGACGCCGATGACTGCCCCGACGCCCGCCTGCGCGCCGTCGGCCGGGTTGCGCTGGTACAAGCTGGCCGTGCTCCAGGGGGCCACGCCGGCGCCTGGACCGTAGAGTAGATATGCGGCCTCGCGGCTCACGGCCGCCTGGTCGGAGCCGTGCGGCACGACGAACGCGCCGGGGATGACCGCGCCGAGGTCGGCCTCGAGGCCGTCCGGGAAACCGCCGAACGGCGAGAAGCACGAGTCCGCCGAGACGTCCGACACCACGAGATCCGGCCTCGCCGGTGAGCCGGCCACCAGCGGATCACACGGCGTCCCCGCGCCCGTGTCGGTCCCGTCGAAATACACGGCACCGCCGAACTCGCCGAGGGTCTGCGTCCCGGAGATCATCGCGGCGAGCGCGGCGCACGAGGTCGTAGACTGATAGGCGACGATGACGCCCTGATCCGCGAAGTAGCCGCCGAGCTCGTGGAAGAGGCGCACGAGCGACGGCGGACCCATGACGTAGACGACGTCCGCGCCCTGCACGGCGTCTCCGCATGTGACACCCACCGTCCCCGCGTCCGCGACGCCGCCGTCGAACGGATAGACATTGCCCGGGAGGGTCGGCAACCCGAGCCTGTAGGCCGCGTCGATCGGCCCGTTGTCGTAGGCCGCGCACACGGCCGTCGTGCAGGCGTTCAAGAGCTGCTCCTGCGCCGAGGCGTCGGGGGCGGCGCACGCGCTGCCGCCGGCCGTTCCCGTGCTGGAGCCGACGCCCGCGTCGCCCGGATCGAAGGTCGCGTCCGGCGCGCACGCGACGCCGACCGCGGCGGGCACCACGGCGAGGCCGAGCGACAGCCCGAGGAATCCAGGTCGAAGCCACGCCTTCCCCATCTTGCCCGGAGGCTACACGGGCCCTCGAGCGCCGTCAGCCCTCACCTTTCGGGTAACATGCGCGAGATCATGGGGAGCGCGGGATCACCTGAGCTCACGACCGGCGCGGTGTTTCATCGCCGCTACGAGGTCTGTGGCCGCATGTCGGCCGGCGGCATGGGCGCCGTGTACGAGGTGCTCGATCGCCAGACGCGGCGGCGCCGCGCGCTCAAGGTCATGCTCCCTTCGCTGGTCCAGAGCGCCGAGTTCCGCGAGCGCTTCGCCCTCGAGGCCACGGTGACCGCGGAGATCGACAGCGATCACCTGGTCGAGATCGTCGACGCCGGCGTCGACGAAGAGAGCGGCGCGCCGTTCATCGCGATGGAGCTCCTCAAGGGCGAGGATCTCGGACGCGTCGTCGCGTCGAGCGGGGCCCTCGCGCCGACCGAGGTCGTGCGCCTCCTCGATCAGGTCGCGCGCGCGCTCGAGGCGACGCACGCGCTCGGCATCGTGCACCGCGACCTCAAGCCCGAGAACCTGTTCCTCGCGCGGCGCGCCGACGCGGCCGATCGCGTCAAGCTCCTCGATTTCGGCATCGCCAAGGTGCTCGCCACGGGCGGTGAGGCGTCGCGCACGACGAAGAGCGTCGGCACGCCGCTCTACATGGCGCCCGAGCAGCTCCAGGGCAGCGACATCGGCCCGCGCACGGACCTCTACGCGCTCGGGCACATCGCGTTCACGCTGCTCGTCGGCGCGCCGTTCTTCTTCGAGGAGTCGACGCGCGGCGACGGCGTGTTCCCCGTGTTGACTGCCGCGCTCGCCGAGTCGAAGGACGCGGCGACGGCGCGCGCCTCGCGCGCGGGCAAGTCGCTCCCGGGCGCGTTCGACGCGTGGTTCGCGCGGGCCACCGCGCACGAGGCGGAGCGGAGGTTCGGCTCTGCGCGCGCGATGATCGCCGAGCTCGCCGCGGCGCTCGACGTCGAGGCGCCGAGCCTGCCCGCCAGCGGCGAGCGGCGACCGACGGCGGCGCCGGACGGGCAAGCGCGCGTGCGCGTCGGCTCCACGAGCGCGGCGTCGGACTCGGGCCCGACCGTGGAAGCGGAGACGACCTACGAGGCGGCCGCGACCGAGGCGGCCCCGCCCGCGCTCACGCCCTCGCCTGGCGAACGGGCGCGGGCGAGCGCGGCGTCCGCGCAGGCGCAAGCCGCGATGCCGAGCGAGCCGCCAGGAACCATGTCGGGCTCGCACGCGCCGTCGCAGGCGCCGCCGCCGCGGTCGCGCGTCGTCGCGGTCGGGGTCGCGATCGCCGCGTGCGTGGGCTGCGCCGCGCTGTGGTTTGCGCTGCGCGGCGGATCGACGATCACGCCCGTGGCAGCGCCCGCGAGCGTCGACGCCGATCGCGCGGCTGCGGCGCCCAGCGTGACGACGGCGCCGCCGTCCACCGCGACCGCGACGGTGACGGTCGCGCCCGCCGAGCCCGCTCCCGCGTCGTCTGCGTCTGCTTCTGCATCCACGTCCGCGTCGACGCCCACCGCCGATTCGTCGTCGGCGCCCTCGACGACGAGCCCCGCCGCGCAGGCGACACACAAGC
>DASYCF010000221.1:0-3635 GCA_036500365.1 Byssovorax sp. | reverse complement strand
GGGCCGTCGGGCCCGCGCGCCTCCGCGGCCTGCGCGGCGTCGGGCGCGGCGGCGTCGGCGAAGGTGCGCGGCGCGCCGAACGTGTGCACGGCGCCGACGTCGGCCTGCTCGGCCGCGCGCAGCGCCTCGAGCCGCGCGGCGATCGAGTGGATCGGCCCCGCGACGACGAGCCGCCCGCGCTCGAGGATGCCGACGGACGTGCACACGTCGGCGAGCTCGGTGAGGATGTGCGACGAGAGGAAGATCGTCTTGCCGAGGCTCCGGAGCTCGAGCAAGAGATCGCGGATCTCGATGCGGGCGCGCGGATCGAGGTCGCTCGCGGGCTCGTCGAGGATGAGCACCTTCGGGTCGTGGAGCAGGATGCGCCCGAGCTGCAGGCGCTGCTTCATGCCCTTCGACATCGTGGCGACGATGCGATCCTGGATGCGGTCGAGGTCGGTCAGCTCGAGCACCGCGTCGACGACGCCGAGCGACGGCACCTGAAAGGCGTCGGCGAAGAACTCGAGGTACTCGCGCACGGTGATGCGCTCGTAGACGCCCGCGTGGTCGGCCATGTAGCCGATGCGACGGCGCACGGACTCGGGGTCGATCGTGACGTCGATCCCGTCGATCTCGACGCGGCCGGCGATCGGCTCGAGGAGCGTCGCCATGACGCGGATGGTGGTCGTCTTGCCGGCGCCGTTCGGGCCGATGAAGCCGAAGATCTCGCCCTGGCCGACGTCGAACGTCACGTCGTGGAGCACCTCCGAGCGGCCGAAGCGGTGCCACAGGTGGCGCACGCGGATCGCGGGCGGGGGCGCGGCGACGTCGTTCACTTGCGCCCTCCGAAGCCGAGCACGCGCACGAGGAGGCGATCGCTCTCGACGCGCAGACCCGCGTCGGTGCGCTTGCCCTCGCCGCCGTCGAGCTGGCCGATGAGCACGGGCGCGCCGTCGGGGAACCAGTCGACGTCGCCGCCGCCGGTCGCCTCGATCGCCTCCCACGCGTGCGCGAGGCCGGGCGCGTCGGCGTCGAGCACGCCGCCGAGCTCGTCGGCGTCGAGGCGATGCGGCGCGAGGACGCCCGGCGTCTTCGTCGCGTGCGTGCCCTCGACGTTCCGCACCCAGGTGGCGCCGGCGGTGGTGGCGTCGACGTGCGGCGCCGACCGCGACGAGGCCTTGGCGCCGTCGGCCACGTTGCCGAGGTAGATGAACTTGCCGCTCGGCAGCCGCAGGATCGCGCCTCGAAGGTTCCTGCCCGAGCGGTTCGTGACGTCGACCTCGGCGTCGTCGGCCGTGATGGAGATGCCCTCGCCGAGCGAGGCCGTGCCCTCCTCGCGGACGACGAGCGTCTGCCAGGGGAGCGCGGCGACGTCGACGAGGCGCGTGCCCTCGCGGTCGACCACGAGCCGCTCGCGCTGCGCGCCGCCGTCGTCGTTGCTCATGGTGACGACGCTCGCGCGGTCGGTCGCGCGCACGACGAAGCGATCGCTGCGGGGCGAGAAGAAGCCGCGGAAGCGGCGCGCGGTGCCGACGGTCATGCCGGCGCCTGCCTCGACCAGCGTGAGCCGGCGCGCGCGGCCGCGGACGCCCTTGCTCGCGACGCCGACGCCGACGACCGCCGCGAACGCGACGAGGGCGAACAGCGGGAGCCGCACGAGCGCGCGCAGCGGCTTGCCGGACTTGCCCGCGCGCGAGTAGTTGAGCGGCCCCGCGAGCAGCGCGTAGATGCAGAGGATCAACGCCGCGACCGCGATCGACCAGCCCGAGTTCTCGTTCGGGTCGAGCTGCTTGCGCACCTGCGTCGCGTCGAAGCCGTTGGCGTCGCGCGGGGAGCGAAGCGCGAGCGCGGCGCGCCGGTCGTAGCCGCGCCGCGCGACGTCGATCACGCGGCCGAGCGCCCACTGGTCCTCGCTCGCGGGCCGCGACGTCGGGTCGAACGCGAGGAGGTGCACCTCGCCGAGGCCGTAGGCCGCCGAGCTCCCGTACGGGCTCCCGTGCAGGTTGCCGCCGCCGAAGCCGACCAGCGTCTTCTGCGTGGCTTCGTTCGCGTTCAGCGCCCACGGCGTCGCGTGCGCGCCGTCGCCGGGGCCGGGGCTGCCGGGCATCAGGTTGCGCAGCGCCTCGGCCGAGGGGGCCTGCTTCGTGATCGCGCCGCCGGCGAACGCCTGGATCGTGGGGCTCTGCAGGTCCTCGGGGCGCGTGATCGCGATCGCCAGCGTGCCGCCCGCCAGCACGTACGCCGCGAGCGCGTCGATCTCGGCGCGGCCGAGCTTCACGAGCAGATCGCTGCGCGCGATCACGGCGTCGACCGGCCCGTAGGCGGCGGCGCGGTCAGGCAGGATCGGATCGCCGCTCACCGGGTCGACGTGCGGCGCGGTGACGGCGACGCTGACGCCGCCCGACGCCCCGTGCCGCAGGTACGGCGGCGCCAGCAGGTTCGTCGACACGCCGGCCCCGCCGATCGACGGGCGGAGGCTCGGCGGGTCCGAGAGATCGGCGACGATGACGTTCGACAGGCGGAGCGGCTGCAGCGTCGCCTCCCCGAGGAGGCGGCCATCGTCGTCGCGCACATCGACGTTCACGCTCGCGTCGGTCTGCACCTCGATCGGCAAGAGCAGCGAGACGGCGCCGTGCGGCGGGACGGCGAACGGCGCGGTGGCGGTCACCTCGACCGCGTCGCGCACGTACTTGTGCACGGTGACGCGTGCCTGGCCGCGGAGCGCGCGACCCTGCCGATCCTGCACGCGGATCAGCACCTCGTTCCAGCCGGGCGGGAGGAGCTTCTCCGCGCCCGTCGGCAGCGACAGCGCGGGGTCGATCTCGACGGTCGCGGACGGCGGCGCAGCCTTCGCGACGGGCGCGTCGGCGCGGGCGCCCGCGCTCGCGAGGCACACCATGGCCGCGGCCGCCGGGCCGCCGAGGAGCCGCGCGAGATCGCGCCGCGTCATCGCGTCGACGCTTGCTGCACGGCGTCCGAGCGCTGGGGGACGGCCTCGAGCAAGGCCTCGACCGCCTGATCGGTGGTGAGCCCGTCGGCCTCGCCCTCGAACGATCGGATCAGCCGGTGCCGCAGGACGGGCTTCGCGACGCGCGCGACGTCGGCGAACGCGACGTGGGCGCGCCCCTCGAGCAGCGCGACCGCCTTCGCGGCCAGGATCAGCGACTGCGCGCCGCGGACGCCGGCGCCGAACCGCAGCGCCCGCTTGGCGACGTCGGGCGCGCCGGAGGCCATGGGATCGCTCGCGCGGACGACCTTCGTCGCGTAGCGCAGCACCGGCTCGGCGACGGCGACGTCGCGGCACAGATCCCGGAGCGAGAGCAGCTCGTCGCGCGTGACGACCTTCGGCGGCGCGCCGCGCTCGCGACCCGTCGTGCGGACGAGGATCTCGGTCATCTCGTCCTCCGTCGGCGTCGGGACGAGCACCTTCAGCAGGAAGCGGTCGAGCTGGGCCTCGGGCAGCGGGTACGTGCCCTCCATCTCGATCGGGTTCTCCGTCGCGAGGACGAAGAACGGCTCGTCGAGGGCGTGGCGCGTGCCGGCGATCGTGCAGGCGTGCTCCTGCATGGCCTCGAGCAGCGAGCTCTGCGTCTTCGGCGTCGCGCGGTTGATCTCGTCGGCGAGCACGACCTGACCGAAGATCGGGCCCTTGTGCA
>DASYCF010000220.1:0-10296 GCA_036500365.1 Byssovorax sp. | reverse complement strand
ACGCGCCGCCGAGCTTTCGTCACTCCGTGAACGTGGGATCGCACGCGAACGCCGGGCACGCGTTCGGCGCCGACGGCCACGACGCGAGCGTGTAGCCAGCCGGGCACGACGGGACGAGCTGCGAGCACGGGCCGTGGTTGACGCACGAGGCGAAGATCTCGCACCGGTTCGCGTCGCGCGTGTACGTCGCCGCCTGCGAGCCGCAGTCGACGATGAACTGCGGACACGCGCCCTCGGTCACGGGGAGCTTCACGAACACCTGCGACGCGGTGAGCACGCTGTCGTAGCCGCCCGCCTCGTGCGCGCCCTTCACGAACGTGCCCGCCACGACGCCGCCGTCGAGCGCGTGCGCCGCGAGCCACGCGGGGTCCGAGCGCGTCGCCGTCGCCGCGGTGACGTCGAGCGACGTGAACGCCTTGGTCGTCGTGCTGTTGAGCTTCGTCGACATCTCGTCGTTGCACGGGGTCGTGAAGCACTGGATCTGAGGGCTGCGCGGCGCGGCGAAGTAGTACGTCGCGCCCGCCGTCGGCGTGAAGCCGGGCATGCCGCGGTACGCCTCGGTCACGAGGAACGCGCGCTTGCCGTGCGAGTCCGTCGGCCCGAGCTTGCCGTGCAGCACGAGCTCGCCGTCCGCGGCGCCCAGCGCGTCGGCGATCGCGTCCGCGTCGAGGTTCGCGCCCGAGAAGTCGAAGCCCGTGACCTCCTTCTCGTTCAACGTCGCGCGGTTGACGTCGTGCACGAAGTAGCCGCCGCTGCCGTCGCTGCGCGCGACGACGTAGGTGCGCGACGTCGCCGAGATGTCGTCGCTCTGCGACGCCGCGTCATCCGACGCGATCTCGTCCGACTGCGCCACGCAGCCGACCGCGAGCCCCGCGATCACCAAGAAAGCCCCTGCACGAACCATGACCTGTCTCCTCGCGCTCGCCGATGTACGAGCGCCGGGGGCCATGTAGGTGTTGGTCGGCTTATTGTCTACAACAAACTGTCAGGGGTTGGGCGCCGGCGCCGGCGTCGCCGCGTCGGGCGGGAGCTCGGTCGCCATGCCGAGCGTCTCGGCGCCGGCTTGCTTCGCGCCGTCGCACGCGGCGACGACGCGCGCGTAGCTGGCCTTGTCGTCGGCGAGGACGAACACGATCTTCTCGTTCGCGGGCTTGCGCGAGAGCACGCCCTTCAAGCGGTCGATGTACTCGGCCTCGGGCACCTTCTCGGAGTTGATTTGGAGCTCGCCCGACTCCTTCACCTTCACGACGAGCTGATCGGGCGGCACCTCGTCGTGCTGCTCGACCTGCTCGGTCGCCGGGACGCGGACGCCGATGTCTTTCTCGAGGAGCGGCGTCACGACCATGAAGATGATGAGCAGCACGAGCACGACGTCGACCAGCGGCGTCATGTTGATGTCGGAGTTCGGCCCCTTCGCGGGCTGGACCGAGAGCTTCTTCGCCTTGCGGCGGCCGAGGCTCATTTCTTCTCCTGCACGCCGAGCGACACGGCCTTGCCGCCGGACTTGCGCACGATGTCCATGACCTTGCGCACGTCACCGAACGTGAGCCGCTCGTCGCCCTTCAAGAGGATGCGCCGGTTCGGCTGCTGCGCGAACTCTTGTCGCAGGCGATCCGGCAGCGTCGCCTCGTCGAGCGCGTCGGCCTCGACGTAGATCTTGCGATCCTTCGTGAGGCTGAGGATCAGCGGATCGCTCTCCTTGTGCTCGGCGTCCGTCTTGTGGGCGGAGGGGAGCTGTACGTCCTTGCCGCGCTGGAGCATGGGCGTGATGACCATGAAGATGATGAGCAGCACCAACACCACGTCGATCAGCGGCGTGACGTTGATGTCGTTCTTGATGCCCTTCTTCCCGCCGCCGCCCATCGCCATGCGGCACCTCCTTCGTCAGGCGAAGAGCAGTTTCAGGCCGTCGCCGCGCCGCCGTCGGCGGCGTCGAGGTGCATGGCGACCACGTCGAGGAACTCGTTCGACGACTCGGAGATGTCGACGGCGCGCGCGTCGACCCAGCCCTGCAGGTAGTTGAAGAGCATGACGGCGGGGATGGCGACGAGGAGGCCGAACGCCGTGGTCACGAGGGCCTCCGCGATGCCGGCGCTCACGGTGCCGAGGCCGCCCGAGCCGCTCGCGGCCATCTGCTGGAAGGCGGTGACGATGCCCATGACCGTGCCGAGCAGGCCGATGAAGGGCACCGTGGAGCCGACGCTCGCGAGCCAGCCGAGGCCGCGCTTGAGCGCCTGCGTCTCGCGCTGCGCTTGACGCTCGAGCGCGCGCGCGACGGACTCGAAGCGAAGCTCGTGCTTCTTGCCCGAGGCCGCGCTGTACGCGGCGAGGCCGGCAGCGATGACACGGCCGAGGTGGCCGATGTCCTTGCCGAGCTTCGCCTCGGCGGCGGCGTCGACGTCGCCGTCGGCGAGGAGCTTGGCCATCTTGAACGCGAACTCGCGCGACTCGTTCTTCGAGCGCATGAACACGAACAGGCGCTCGCCGACGACGATCAGCGACGCGACCATCATGACGGCCATCACGAGGACGATGCCCCTCGCGAACATGCCCATGTGGGACCAGATGTCCCCCATCGTGAATTGCATGACTTCGTCTCCCTAGGACTTGCGGTCGATCCCGGTCGGCGAGGGTAAAAACGGCCCCCTCTCGGCAGCGGCGTCGACGCGAGGCGTCGCCTCGCGCAGCACGCGCACCGCGCCCGGCGCGTTCTATTGCAACTTGAGGCGAATGGGAATCGTGTAGCTGACGGTCACGGGCTGTCCGTTGAACATCACGGGCGTGAAATGCCACTGCTGCACGGCCGAGAGGATCGCTTGATCCATGAAGGGAAGGCTCTTCAAGAGAGAGCAGCCGGTGAGCGATCCGCTCGTGGTGATGACGCACTTCACGAGCGCCGTGCCCTCGACCTTCGCCTCGCGCGCCTCGCGCGTGTAGACGGGATCAGGCCCGGAGGTTCGTGAGGGGCGGTTCATGCCGGCGCCGAAGGGGATGACGGAGTTGCCCGTCCCGCCGAGGGTGCCGCCGAGCGTGCCTCCGAGCTGACCCCCGATCTGCCCGCCGATGACGCCGCCGACCGTGCCGCCGACGACACCACCCGCGACGCCGCCCTCGACGCCGCCGACCTGCCCGCCCTCGACGGGGGGCTTGTCTTGCTCCTTGGGCTTCTCCTGCTCCTTGGGCTTCGGCTTGTCGTCCTTCGTGTCGTAGATGGTGTCCGGCTTCTTCACCGGCGTCGGCTTCGTCTCGACGTGCTTCTCCTGCTGCGCGCCGCCGAGCGGCGGGGGGGGCGGAGGCGGCGGAGGCGGAGGCGGCGAAGAGAAGAACTTCACCTCCGTCTCCTTCTTGTCCTGCTTCGCGGGGCGCGTAGACGCGAAGATCAGCGCGGGGACGAGGAGGCCAATCACGACGGCGGTGAAGCCGATTCCGGCGCCGAACCGCTGCTCGGGGACTGCACCGCGATCGAGGACGGAGTCGAACATCGCGGCGTCGACTCTGACGCAGTTTCGACGCTGAGTCGACAAACTTCTCGTTGACATGCACGCGCCCGACGCGCGCGCCACCGCGGGAATCAGGGCCTCACTGGAACCTTCCAGCGACGCCGGATGCACGGGCGATCAGCGCGACGCCCTGCGCGCGACGAGGGCGAAGCCGGCCCCGCGCGCCTCCTCGGCGAGCGCGGCGCAGCGCGCGTCAGCGCCCTTGTCGTGACGCGCTCGATCGACCTCGCAGAGCGCGAGCTCGGCGTCGAGGCGGCGCGGGACGTCGCCCACCGCGCTCGCTTCTGCGACGGCCTTCTGCAGCGCGCGGGCGGCCTCGTCGGCGGCGCCCGACGCCGCGCCGACGCGCGCCTTCGCGATCGCGACGAGGACGCGCGTGGTCGGCGCCTCGCTCGACGCGCCCTCGGCGAGGTCTGCCGCGGCGGCCGCCTCGGGGAGCTTGCCCTCGGCGAGGAGCGTGAGCGCGAGCACCGCGTCGGCGGTGGCGCGGCCCTCGATGCTGCCCGTCGAGCGAAAGAGCTCGAGCGCGCGACGGAGATCGGCCTCGGCGTCTGCGGGCTTGCCGTCCTCGAGGGCGATGCGCGCGCGCAGCACGCGACCCTCCGCGGAGAACTGCGCGAGGCCGAACTTCTCGCGCACGGCGAGCGATCCGTCGTTCAGCGCGCGCGCCGCCCCGACGTCGCCCGCCGCGAGCGCGAACTCGGCCCCGACGCAATCCGACCACGCGGCCATCCGCGCGTCGCCCTCGCGCTCGAGGGCGGCCGAAGCGGCGCGCGACGACGCCCTCGCCGCCTCCAGCTTGCCCTCGGCGAACTCGATCTCGGCGCGGGTGATGTCGGCGGAGAGCAGGATGTCGCGGTTGTCGGAGGCGCGGGACACCGTGACGGCCTCCGCGAGCGTGGCGCGCGCTTCGGGGTAGCGCGCGAGGTGCGTGAGCGAGTGCGCCTCGTTGTAGAGGTGCTCGGACAGGTCCGTCTCCGCGCCGGCCTGCCGCGCGATCGCGACGGCGCTCACGATGTGCTCGAGCTGTCCGTGGAGGTGGCCAGCGAGCTGGTCCGCGGCGCTGAGCGAGCTGTGGGCGCGGCCGACGCCGCGCTTGTCGCCGATCTCCTCGTACCGACGGAGCGCGTCCTCGGCCGCGCGGACCGCCGCCTCGGTCTGACCGAGGTTGTAGTAGGCCCACGCCTCCCGGTAGCGCGCGTGCGCGATCATCGCCTTGGCCCCCCGCGGCGCGGCCGCCTCACGCGCGCGCGCGCACGCCGCGAGCACGCGCTTCGGGTCACCCACGATGTCGCCCACGTCGGCGTCCGCGATGTCGATGCGCGGATCGTCGCACGCGGGCGGAGGCAGCTTGCGGAGCGCCGCGATGGTGGCCGTCGCGTCGATCGCCTTCCCCGCCGCGATCTGTGCGGAGGCGAGCCGCAGGCCGTGCTCGATGTCGTCGGAGAAGAAGCCGAAGAGCGTCGAGTAGACGCGGATCGCCGCGTCGTAGTCGTGCGTCGCCATCCGGTAGCGGCCCTCGACGAGGAGCTTGTCCTCGCGACCGAGGTTCGTCGCGAGCTCGAACGCGCGCTTCGCCTCGGCGCGAGCGGCGGCGTCGCGCCCGAGCTGCGTGAGCGCCTCCGCGAGCGCAGAGTGCGCGAGCACGTTGTCGGGCTCGGCGGCGACCGCCTGCTCGAGGACGGACGTCGCGCCGAGCGCGTCGAACGCGCGGAGCCGGGCGAGCCCCTCGGCGTACGGGCGAATCGCGCCAGCCGAGGTCGGCACCGCCGCGCGCCCGGCGTCGCCCTCTTCGCTCGTCGGCTTCGCGCCGAGGCTCGCGCGGAGCTTCGCGCCGACGCGGCCGACCACGTCCGAGAGCGTCGACACGGGGCCTTCCTCGGAGAGCTGCGCCGCGACGTCGCCGCTGCGCGCGTCGAGGACGCGGACGTCGAGCCGCACGCGCGGGGCCGAGGCGTCGCCCGTCGTCAGGTACGAGCCGACGACGCAGAGATCGGCGCCGAGCGTCTTCTGCGCGGCTGCGATCAGCGCCTCGGACGCGGCGTCACCGTCGTGGAGGCCGAGGTCGGCGCGCGCCCGCGCGATCGCCTCCGGCGCGAGCGGCCGCAGCGAACCGCCCGCCGCGAGCTCGGTCACGAGCATCTCGCCGACGGCGACGGAGATCCACGCGGTGTCGGGGCGGCGCGCGAGGTCCTTCAGCCCGAGCACGGCGACGCCGCGGCGACGCGCAGACGCCTCGACCGCGTGCGACGGCCGCAGCGCGCGCACGCCGAGCGCGCCGCCGCCCGCCGCGAGCGCGACGACCGCGAGCGCGACCGCGACCACGCGCCCGCGTGCCCGCCGCGCGGGGGCCGCGGCCGTCGCAGCGGCGCGCGTGGCCGGCGCGGTGAGCGCGTCGGCGTGCGAGGCGACGGTGTCGGCGGTCGAAGCATCCGGCGGCTCGATGACGCGCGCGCTCGGCGGCGCGCCGAGCGTGTCGGCCGTCGGGTCCGGCGCGACGAGCGTCGCGGGGCCCGCGCTGTGGGCGCGCCGCACCGCCTCGTCGAGGCGCGCGATGTCACCCGGCTCGAGCGCGGGCGATCCCCCCGGACAGAGCGGCGCGAGCGCGGCCGCGAGCTCACCGGCGCTCTCGAATCGGCGCGCTGGATCGCGCTCCATCGCGCGTCGGACGACGGCCGCGAGCTCGGCGTCGACCCACGGAGCGGCGGAGTCGATCGGCTCGATGGGCTTCGAACAGATCGCGAGGATGACCTGGCCGACGGAGCCCGTGCGGTGGAACGGCGTGCGCCCCGCGAGCGCCTCGTAGAGGACCACCCCGAGCGACCACACGTCGCTGCGCGCGTCGACGCTCTTGAGGCCCTCGGCCTGCTCCGGCGACATGTAGAGGGGCGTGCCGAGGAGCGCGCCGGTGCGCGTCATCGCGGTGAGCGCGTCGGCGTCGAGCTCGGCGCGCGACGCCTTCGCGATGCCGAAGTCGAGCACCTTGACGACGATGGCGCCGCCCTCCCGCGCGAGGAACAAATTGCCCGGCTTGATGTCGCGGTGCACGACGCCCGCCGCGTGCGCGGCCGAGACGCCGAGCGCGGCCTGCGCGACGATTCGAACGGCCGCGGCCGGCGCGAGCGCGCCGAGCCGCGCGACCGCGTGGCTGAGGTCCTCGCCCTGGAGCAGCTCGAGGACCATGTACGGGCTGCCGTCTGCGCCGACGCCCGAGTCGAGGAGCGCGGCGATGTGCGGGCTCTCGACGCGGGCCGCGGTGCTCACCTCGCGCTGGAAGCGCTTCACGGCGGCGTCGTTCTTCGCGAGCTCCGCGTCGACGAGGACCTTCACCGCGACGCGACGCCCGGCCTCGGCCTCGGCCTCGTAGACGACGCCCATGCCGCCCGATCCGATCTTGCGCACGACCCGATACCGGCCGGCGATCACCTCGCCCCCCATCTTGCTCGCGACCTTAATCCGGCGAGCGCGGCGTGTGGGCGCATGTTTGCAGCCGGATCCGAACGGGCGCTGGACGACGCGCCGCATGACGTCGATTCCCCCTGAAAGCGACAAACTTCTGGTTGACAGCCAGGTGAAGGACACGTTTAAGGTGCGCCAGTCAGAGAGGCCGCAGGACGGCCTTGGGAGGACTGCTTGAAGCGCATGCACGGAAGCCGGCAGCGGTCGGTCGCCCTCATTCTTTCGCACCTGCTCCGCGGCGCCGCAGTCCTGTTGCCGGCGGCGGGCGTGATGCTCGTCGCGGCGGACGCGTCGGCCCAAGGCAGCGGCGTCATCCAGGGTCGCGTCCGCGACGCAGCGAGCAAGGCGCCCATCGGCGACGCCGTCGTCACGATCACGTCGCCGCAGATGCAGGGCGAGCAGACGATCGTCACGGACTCGAGCGGTTCGTACCGCATGCCCGCGCTGCCCCCCGGCGTCTACCAGATCAACATCGACAAGGAGGGCTTCAAGCCCTCTGGTCGCGGCGGCATCACGCTGCGCGTCGACGCGACGATTCAGGTCAACCTCGAGCTCCTGCCCGAGGGCCTGAAGGCCGAAGAGGTCGTCGTCGTCGGCCGCGCGCCGGTCGTCGACGTCGGGTCGAGCTCGACGGGCGTCAACGTCAACAGCGACTTCGTGAACCGCGTCCCGCTGAACCCCCCGGGCGGCCGCGGCTCGGCGACTCGGTCGTTCGAGGACCTCGCGATCGCCGCCCCCGGTGCGCACTCCGACGAGTACGGCGTGTCGATCAGCGGCACGACGTCGCCCGAGAACGCGTACCTCGTCGACGGCCTCAACGTCGGCGACCCGGCGTATGGCCTCCTCGCCTCGCCGCTGTCGGTGGAGTTCATCGATCAGGTGAACGTGATCACCGGCGGCTACCTTCCCGAGTTCGGCAAGGCGACGGGCGGCGTCATCGACGCCGTCACGAAGACCGGCTCGAACGAGTTCCACGGCTCTGCGTTCTTCACGATCAGCCCTGGGGGAATGGAAGGCCCGCAGACGCTGGTCCAGAGCAACGGGAGCACGGTCACCTACCAGCAGCACCTGAGCTCGCTGCGCGATTTCGGCGCGACGGTCGGCGGGCCGATCATCAAGGACAAGCTCTGGTTCTTCGTCGGCGTCGACTTCGCGTTCACGCGCTACAACATCCCCCGCTCGCTCAGCGCGTTCACGCTCGACAAGAAGGGCAACCCGATCGTCTGCCAGGCGGACGCGAAGGGCAACCTCCCGTCTGGCTGCACGGAGAACAGCGGCTTCGCCCTGACGACGGCCATCCCGAACAGCACGACGAACTACTACGCGACCGGCGAGAACATCCAGGTCTTCACGAAGTTGACCTACAACATCAACCAGGACAACCACCTCTCGTTGTCCTTCTCGGCGCTGCCGAATCACTCGGGCGGAAACGGCAACTTCGGGATCGAGAACCAGCTGCAGATCCCGCAGACTCCCGGCGTCGCCGGCAACATCACCTCTCTCACGAACGACTTCATCGACGAGTCGTATGACACGGTGCTCAAGTACACCGCGTCGTGGGACAACAAGCGGTGGCTGCTCGACGCGACCGTCGGCTGGCACCACCAGCACGACGAGCGCGCGCCGGACGACGGCTCCGCGCCGGGCTCGAACAACCCGTCGAACCTCTCCGGCGTGCCGCAGGTCGTCTACGACAAGGCCGGCCCGGAGCACTCGCTCACGGACTTCGAGCACGTCCCTGCGGGTTTCTGCAAGTTCGTCAACGGCAACCCGACGTGTCCGGTGGACAACTATTACGCCGGCGGTCCGGGCTTCGTGAACGACGCGCTGCTCGATCGCTATTCGGGCAAGGTCATCATCACGCACCTCATTCAGGGCCTCGGTCACCACGTCATCAAGGCCGGTGGCGACGTCGAGTACCTCCACTACGACCAGAAGACCGCGTACACGGGCAACGTGCTCTACGAAGAGTCGAGTGGCGGCGACTACTTCTCGGACTACCGCTCCTACGGCAACGTCACCGGACCGAATCAGTTCGGTCTCGCCGACTACTATGAGTCGAACTCACGCTCGATCTCCGCGGGCGGGTTCATTCAGGACTCGTGGTCGGTCTTCGACCGCGTGACCATCAACGGAGGTTTCCGCTACGACGCGCAGTTCGTCAGCGGCGATGGCGGCGCGGCTGGCATCAACCTTCCGAGCCAGTGGTCGCCCCGCATCGGCTTCGTGTGGGATCCCACGCGCGAAGGCAAGGCGAAGATCTTCGGTAACTTCGCGCGGTTCTACGAGGGCGTGCCGCTCGACATCGCGGACCGCTCGTTCCCGGGTCAGTCCGGCATCGCCTCGTACCACAACTCGGGTACCCAGACCTACTACGGCAACCAGACGAGCTGCAGCCCCGTCACGCAGGGCTCCGGCACCGGGTCCTGCTCGTCCAACGCGAACCGCAACAACTTCTTCAGCGGTCCGAGCAGCAAGGGCATCAACACCTCGGCCGACCCCGAGCCGATCGACCCCGATCTGCACGCTCAGTCGAACGACGAGTGGGTGGTCGGCGGCGAGTACGAGATCTTCGAGGACGCGACGCTCGGCCTCTCGTACACGCACCGCTACCAGAACTACATCATCGAGGACATGAGCAAGGATGAAGGCAACACGTACTTCATCGGCAACCCGGGCTACGGCATCGCCAAGGACTTCCCCGCGGCAGAGCGCAACTACGACGCGGTCACCGTCTACTTCACGAAGGCGTTCTCCCACACGTGGCTGGCTCAGGCGAGCTACACGGTCTCGGCGCTGCGCGGCAACTGGGCCGGCCTCTTCCGCGCGGACACCACGCAGCTGGATCCGAACATCAACTCGGACTTCGACCTGCGCTCGCTGCTCCCGAACCGCACCGGTCCGCTGAACGGCGATCGCACGCATCAGCTCAAGATCTTCACGGCGAAGGATTTCAAGCTTCCGGCGAACTGGCTGATTCAACTCGGCGGGACGTTCACCGGACGCTCGGGTGATCCGACGAACTACCTCGGCGCGAACCTGCTCTATGGGTCCGGCGAAGCGTACATCCTGCCGCGCGGCTCCGGTCCGCGTCTCCCGTGGGTCTTCGACTTCGACGGGCACATCGGCGGCGGCTACCAGATCAACAAGGACACGAACATCGTCGTCGGGATGGACGTGTTCAACATCTTCGACTTCCAGCAGGTCACGTCGATCGACGAGAACTTCACGTTCCAACCGGTGACGCCGCTCTCCGGTGGCAAGCCGTCGGACGTCGCGGCCTGCCAGGGCGTGACCGCTCAGGGGAAGTGCCCGCTCCTCGATCCGACGACGGGCA
>DASYCF010000219.1:0-4459 GCA_036500365.1 Byssovorax sp. | reverse complement strand
AGCTCGTCTCGCGCGTGACCGATCCGCGCGTCCACGCGAGCGGGCACGCGCACCAAGGCGAGCAGCGCGAGATGATCGAGCTCACGCGGCCGCGCGCGTTCGTCCCGGTGCACGGCACGCTCCACCACCTCGTCCGCCACGCGGAGCTCGCGCGGAGCGCCGGCGTCGGCGACGTCGTCGTCGTCGAGAACGGCGAGGTGGTCGAGCTCGCCGAGGGGCGCCCGCTCGCGCGCGTCGGCCGCGTGCCCACGGGACGCGTCGCGGCGGCGCACGGCGACGAGGTGCCGGAGGACGTGCTCCGCGAGCGCGCGCAGCTCGGCCGCGCGGGCGTCGTCGCCGTCAGCGTGTGGCTCGACGGCCGGGGCGGCCTCGCCGGCGCGCCGCACGTGCTCGCCCGCGGCGTCCCCTCGGCGACGGAGCGCGCGGCGAGCGCCGCGATCGGTCAGGCCGTGCGCGAGGTGCTCGTCCGGTCGCGGCGTGTCGACGACGACATCGTCTTCGCCGCGCGGTCGGCCGCGCGCCGTCACTTCGAAGCCGAGACGGGCGGTCGGCCGGTCGTGCTCGTGCACGTGGGCCGCAAGGGCGGCGACTCCGCGGACGCGGGACGCAAATGAACGACGTCGAGGCGCGCGCGGCGCACGACTTCCTGCTGCCTGTCTTCGACGCGGAGATCGCGCGGCTGCGTGACGCGGTCGGCCGCGTCCTCGCGGCTCACGACGCCCAGCGCGCGGGCGGGCGCGCCCCGGCGAAGCGCGCGAACGCGAGCGCAGCCGCCGCGCCGGCGGCTCAGCCCGACGACGAGGCGGTGCACGATCTCCGCGTGTCGCTGCGACGCCTCCGCACGGCGCTCCGGCCCGCGCGGCGCGTCTACGGCAAGCGCCGGCTCGAGCCGGTGGAGCGCGCCCTCCGCCACCACGCCCGCGCGAGCGGCGCCCTCCGCGACGAGGAGGTGCTGCGCGAGACGATGTCCGCGCTCGTGCTCGCGCCGCGCGTCCGCGCCGACGTCACGGCGTGGCTCGCGCGCCGTCGCGCGAAGGAGCGCGCGCGCAGGAAGGCGCTCGTCGAGTCCGTGCGCGCCGACGACGGGGCGAGGTTTCGCGCGCGCGGCTCCGGGCCGCCCGAGGACCGCGTCCCGTCGGTGCTCGACGTGCTCGTGAACCTCTCGCGGCTCTTCGTGCCCAAGGGCCGCGCCCCCGCCGCCGACGAGCTCGGGGCGCGCGCGCTGGCCGCCGCCGCCGAGGCGGTGATCGCCGCGAGCGCGGTCGACCCCGAGGATACGCACGCGCTGCACGCGCTCCGTATCTGCTTCAAGCGCCTGCGCTACACGGTCGAGCTCCTCGCCCCGCTGTACGGCGAGCGCGCCGCGCGCATCGGCGCGAGCGCCGCCGCCTTGCAGAAGCAGCTCGGAGCCGTGCACGACCTCGATCAAGCGGCCGGCTTCGTGCGGCGCGCGCGCAGCCTCCCGCGGTCCGCCCGCGCCGCGCTCCTGCCCGCGCTCGCGGCCCGCCGAGCGCGGGTGATCGCCCGCGCGATGGCCGAGCTGGCCGGCGCGCTCGTGGTCGTCCGCAGCGTCGTCTGACGGCGGGCCGCGGAAACGACGCGCGGCGTTTACGCTCTGCGCCCGCCGTGCGAATCTTTGGGCATGCGTGCTTCCTATCTTTTGGTGGTGGGCGCCTTCGTCGCGCCCCTCGCGGCGGTGGCCTCCGTCGCGTCGTGCAGCAGCGACGCCGAGACCGTCTCTCCGATCGGCTCCGGCGGCGCCGCCTCGGCGACCGCGACGTCGTCGTCCGGGTCCACGGCGTCGACTCAGCCGACGAGCTCCACGAGCTCCTCCACGTCGACCACGAGCACCGGCGGCCGCGACGCGGGCAGCGACGTGAACACCGACGCGCCCGTCGTCGACGCGGGCGACGGCCCGTGCGCGTTGCCCGGCTCGGTGCAGTTCACGGCGAGCGGCATCGCGACGGTGCCGGGGGGCCAGCTCGACGCGCCGGACCTCACGTTCCTGCGCTTGCCGGTGGGCTTCTGCGCGCACTACTTCGGCACGGTCGGCAACACGCGGCAGCTCCGCTTCGCGCCCGGCGGCGAGCTCTTCGTCGCGTCGCCGACGACGCTCACCACGGGCGGCGGCCCCGGCGGCCTCTCGGCGATCGTCGTCTTGCCGGACGACGACGGCGACGGCTACGCCGACTCGCCCATCCGCTTCTTGAACCAGCTGCCGTCGACGCAGGGGCTGCTCTTCGCGACCGACTCCTTCTACTACCAAGACGGCACGAAGATCATGAAGCTGCCGTACACGTCCGGGCAGCGCGCGCCGCAGGGCGCGGCGACGATGGTCACCGACATCACCTATTACAACTCGCAGCTCCACTGGCCCAAGCCGATGGACATGGCGGACGACGGCACGCTCTACGTCGGCAACGGCGGCGATCAGGGCGAGGCGTGCGACACGTCGCGGCCCGCGCACGGCGCCGTGGTGAAGGTCCTCCCGAACGGCCACGGCGATCCGATCGCCATCGGGCTGCGCAACCCGATCGCGATCCGCTGCACGCACGGCGCGAACGCCCAGTGCTTCGGCCTCGAGCTCGCGAAGGACTATTCGAACCCGGAGGGCGGCCGCGAGAAGATGTTCCCCATCCGCGACGGCGACGACTGGGGCTTCCCGTGCTGCGCGACGAAGGGCGTCCCGTACGCCGGCGTCGGTCAGGTCGACTGCTCGCACACCGCGCCCGAGGCCGAGGGCTTCTTCATCGGCGACACGCCGTTCGGGCTCGCCTTCGAATCGCACGGCTGGCCCGCGCCGTGGGGCACCCGCGCGTTCGTGACCCTCCACGGCGCCGCCGGCCCGTGGACGGGCACGCGCCTCGTGTCGGTCGAGATGGACGCGACGACCGGACAGCCCGTCGCCGGCGACGACCTCGCCGACGGCTCGTCGCTCGGCGGGATGGTCGACTTCGCCACCGGCTGGGACGACGGCACGCTCGCGCACGGTCGCCCCGCCGCCGTGGACTTCTCGCCCGACGGCCGCCTCTTCGTCGGCAACGACGGCAACGGCGTGATCTTCTGGATCGCGCCGATCTGACCGAGCGAAGCGCGGTCGGGGTTTGGGGCCGCATGCGGCCCCATCGCAGATTGAGCCGCTATTGCCGGAAGAACTCGACCTTCTGCAGCACGACTTCCTGGTTCGGGCGGTCGCGCGTGGTCGGGGTGTTGGCGATCGCGTGGACGACCTCTTGGCCGCTGACGACGCTGCCGAAGACCGAGTGCCGGTTGTCGAGGTGGGGGGTCGCGCCCTCGGTGATGAACCACTGCGCGCCGTTCGTGTTCGGGCCCGAGTTCGCCATCGAGAGGATGCCCGAGCCGGTGTGCCGAAGCTCCGGATGGAACTCGTCCGGGAAGCGGTAGCCGGGGCCGCCGGTGCCCCAGCGCCCCGACGTGTCGGCGTGGCGCGAGAGCGGGTCGCCGCACTGGATCATGAAGCCCGGGATGACGCGGTGGAAGCGCACGCCGTCGTACGCGCCGGTGCCGTGCATCGACGCGCTGGTCTTCGGGTCTTTCCAGTCGATCGCGCCGGTGGCGAGGCCGACGAAGTTCTTCACGGTGTTCGGCACGCGGTGCTCCTCGAGGCGGACGACGATGTCACCCATCGTCGTCTTGAGGCGCGCGTGCAGCTGGCCCTGCCCGGGGACCGCGATGTCGGGAAAGTTCATGTGGAGTCTCCTGCCGTGGGTGCGTAGTCGTTCCGCGGCGTGCCCTCAACCTCCGCGACGTGAACGCGCCGTGTCTATGCGCGCTCGAACAGCGCGGCGATGCCCTGGCCGACGCCGATGCACAGGCTCGCGACGCCGAGCTTCGCGCCGCGCGCCTTCATCGCGTGCACGAGCGCGCCGGCGATGCGCGCGCCCGAGCTCCCGATCGGATGGCCGAGCGCGATGGCGCCGCCGTTCACGTTCACGCGCGCGGGGTCGAGCTCGAGCGCGCGCACGCACGCGAGCGACTGCGCCGCGAAAGCCTCGTTGAGCTCGATGAGATCGACGTCGGCGAGGCGCACGCCGGCGCGCTCGACGAGCCGCTTCACCGCGGGGATCGGGCCCTCGCCCATGAAGTTCGGCTCGACGCCGACCGTCGCCGTCGCGACCACGCGCGCGAGCGGCGTGAGCTTCGCCCGCGCGACGAGCTCGGCCGACGCGAGCAAGAGCGCCGACGCGCCGTCGTTGACCGGCGACGAGTTGCCCGCCGTGACGGAGCCGCCCTTCTTGAACACGGGCTGGAGCCTCGCGAGCGCCTCGAGCGACGAGTCCGCGCGGACGCACTCGTCCTTCGCGAACGTGATCGGGTCGCCCTTCTTCTGCGGGACCGTCACGGGCTCGACCTCGGCGTCGAACGCGCCGGCCTTCCACGCGGCGGCGGCGCGCTGGTGCGACAGCAGCGCGAACGCGTCTTGATCGGCGCGCGACAC
>DASYCF010000218.1:0-1968 GCA_036500365.1 Byssovorax sp. | reverse complement strand
TTGGGCATTTCGCTGCTCAACGTCGTGCTCGCGGGGGCCTCTGCGCGCATGTTGCCGCAGTTCGACGCGACGGCGGTGTGGGAGGGCTTCGCGGCCGGGCACGCGACCGTGTGGATGGCGGTGCCGACGATGTACCAGCGGCTCTTCGAGGCGTTCGACGCGGCGGACGCGACGACGCGCGCGCGCTGGGCGGCGGGCGCGGCGAGGCTCCGGCTCGCGACGAGCGGATCCGCGGCGCTCCCCGTCACGCTCGCGGCGCGCTGGCGCGAGCTCACCGGCGCGATCCCGCTCGAGCGCTTCGGCATGACCGAGATCGGCGTCGGCGCGTCGAACCCGCTCGACCCGGCGCTTCGTCGGGCCGGCTCCGTCGGGCCACCGCTGCCGACCGTCGAGGCGCGCGTCGTCGGCGACGACGGGGTGGACACCGACGCGCCCGGCGAGCTCTGGATCCGCGGGCCGAGCGTCTTTCCCGGCTACCTCGGCCGCGACGACGCCACGAAGGCCGGGTTCGACGCGGGTTGGTTCAAGACGGGCGACGTCGCCGAGCGCGCGCCCGACGGCTACCTGCGCCTGCTCGGCCGCACGTCGGTCGATATCCTGAAGAGCGGCGGGTACAAGCTCAGCGCGCTCGAGATCGAGGAGGCCCTGCGCGAGAACGTCGCGATCGCCGAGGTCGCCATCGTCGGCGTGCCCGATCCGCGGTGGGGCGATCGCGTCGTCGCCGCGGTCGTCGCCGCGAAGGGGCGCGAGGCCGAGTGCGAGGGCGACCGGCTGCGCGCGTGGGCGAAGGAGCGGCTCGCGTCGTACAAGGTCCCGCGCGACGTCGTCGTGCTCGACCGGCTCCCTCGCAACGCGCTCGGCAAGGTGCTGAAGCCCGAGCTCGTCAAGCTGCTCTCACAAAAGCGCTGACCCGTCGATCGCGAGCGGTGCGTGAGCGGCGCCGGCGTAGCATCGCACCACCATGTCGAACCTCGCCGTCGCGCCGGGCGCGAACCTCGCCGCCGGGCCGTTCTCTCACGCGAGCTACCTGATCAAGCGGCCCTTTTGGTCGTTCTTCGGGCGCAAGTTCCACGTCTACGCGCCCGACGGCTCGCTCGCGATGTTCGTGCGGCACCCGATCTTGAAGCTCAAGCAAGAGTTCACGATCTTCCACGACGAGGGCGAGACGCAGGCGCTGCTCCACATCCGCCAGCGCAAGCTGCTCACGCTCAACGCGGCGTACGACATCGTCGACGCGCCGACGGGTCAGAAGCTCGGCGCGATCCGATCGCGCGGCCTCAAGTCGATCCTGCGCGACACGTGGGACATCCTCGACGCGAACGATCAGGTCGTCGGCCTCGCGCAGGAGGACAGCCTCGCGATCCTGCGGCGCCTCTTCCCGTTCTTGATGGGGCGCTGGCACCTCGAGATGGGCGGGCAGCAGGTCGGCGCGATCCGGCAGATCTTCGCGTTCTTCACGAAGCAGTTCTCGCTCGACATCTCGGAGGCGCAGGGGCGCATCGACCCGCGCTTCGCGATGGCGTGCGCGCTGCTCGCGCTCATGGCAGAGATCCACCGGCAGGAGGAGGCTCGGTGAAGGTCTACGCGGGGCTGCTCGCTGCGCTCGGGGGCGTGATCCTCGTGGTCGCCGGGGGGTACGCGGGGCTCCCGCATGGGTACGAGCTGCCGCTCGCCGTGGGGGTGCCGCTCGCGCTCTACGTCGCGTGGGCCGCGCGGCGCGAGATCCTCTGGCGGCGGCTGCTCGAGGCGCTCGCCGCGCTGGACGCGGGGCGCCTGCGCGAGCGGATCGAGGCGCTGCGAGGCGCGCCGGGGATCGAGCCGCAGATCGGCGTGCTCGAGATCGCGGCGTTCGCGCTCGAGCGCAAGCTCGACGAGGCGCGCTCGCGGCTGCCGCGGATCGACGCGCTGCCGACCCGCCGCGCGCGGACGCTCTATCGGTGCCACGTGGCGAACGCCTTCCTCCACGTC
>DASYCF010000217.1:0-2132 GCA_036500365.1 Byssovorax sp. | reverse complement strand
GCCGACGAGCGCGCCGGTCTCGTCGCGTGGCTCGAACGTCCCGCGGTCGGTCGCCTCGGAGTACGCCGCGATCCAGTACGCGTCGTCCGGCGAAAAGCCGACCAGCTGCGCCGCGATGTACGGCGCGTCGACGTGCACGGTGCTGCGCGCGTCGGGCTGGTTCGAGGCCTGCGTGAACGACACGATCGCGGCGTCCTTGCACGCCTGCGTCGCCGTGCCGGCGGGCTGACACGCCGCCGGCAGCGGCGTGCGCGCGACGACGCCGCCCGTCGACGGATAGCAAATGTCCTCGGTGAACGCGGACGCGGAGCGAGCGACGAAGAAGAGCGACGGGAGCAGAGCGAGCGCGACGACGTGCCTCATGAGGTCACCTCCGCCGCCGAACATGCGCCGCGCTCGCGCCGCGCGTTGTTGCGAAGGCGTTGCGATTCGCCTCGCCCACGTGAGTTGTTGCAAACGTGTTGCGACGGCCTCGCTGCGCCTCGCGGCGGCGCGCGAGCGCTCCGGCTCGCGTAAGCTCGCGGCGTGCCCATCGACGTGCTGGTGGTCGAGGACGATCCGGTGCTGCGCGAGGTGCTCACGCTCCACCTCCAGGGCGCGGGCTACGACGTCCGCCCCGTGAGCTCCGGCGACGAAGCGCTCGACGCGTGCGCCGTCGCCGCGCCGGACGTCGTCGTGCTCGACCTGTCGCTGCCCGGGAAATCAGGCCTCGAGGTGTGCACCGCGCTGCGCGCGTCGTTCGACCCGACGCCCGGCGTGCTCATCGTGACCGCGCGCGCGTCCGAGGCCGACGTGATGCTCGGCTTCGACGCGGGCGCTGACGACTACGTCGTGAAGCCGTGTCGTCCGCGCGAGGTCGTCGCGCGCGTCGCCGCTCTGCTCCGGCGCGTTCGACCGAGCGTGGGCGGCCGCGACATCATCCGGCGCGGCGAGCTCAGCGTCGACGTCGACGCCATGCGCGCGCGCTTCGGCGCGACCGCGCTCGAGCTCACGCCGACCGAGTTCGCCCTCCTCGCGGCGCTGGCGCGCGCGCCCGAGGTCGTGCACGCGCGCAAGGCCCTCCTCGCCTCGATCTGGAGCTCGTCGCACGAGGGCTACCTGCGCAACGTCGACTGCCACGTGACGCGCCTCCGCCGCAAGCTCGAGGCCGCGGGCGCGACGGGCCCGCTCATCGAGACGGTCCACGGCGTCGGCTACCGATGGAGCGGCGCGGCGTGATGGTGCTCGGCCCCGCGCAGCGCGCGGCGTTGATGGCGCTCGCGCTGGCGCCGGTCGTCGCGTACGTCGAGGTCGCCCTGCTCGCCGCGTCCGGCGTGAGCCTCGACGCGCGCACGATCCTCGTCGACGTCCTCGGGCCGATCGTGATCGCGGTGCTCGCGACGTCGATCGTCTTCGCGCTCGTCATCGGCGGCCAGGCGCTCCGCTTGCGCGAAGCGATGCGCAAGCTCGCGCGCGGCGAGCTCGGCGCGGGCGCCGTCGACGCGCGCCTCGACCTCACGCGCGACGTCCTCGGCATCCGCGAGACGTTCGAGTCGATGCGTCGCGAGCTCGATCGCGCGCTGCGACGGATGGCCCATGCAGACGCGCAGCGCCGGCGGCTCTTCGCCGATCTCGCGCACGAGCTCGCCACGCCCGCGTCCGCGCTGCTCGGCCTCGGCGACACGCTCGCGAACCGGGCGCTCGCCGCGGACGACGATCGGCGAGCGCGGCTGCTCGCGTCGCTCGAGGGCGAGACGCTCCGCATCGCGCGCCTCGTCGAAGACATCCGCGACCTCGCCGAGCTCGACGATCCGGACGTGTCGTTCGTGCGCGAGCCCGTCGACGTCGCCGAGGTCGTCGCCGCGGCCGTCGCGCGCTTCGCCGACGCACCCGGCGCGGCGATCGACGTGGAGGGCGAGGACGTGAGGGTCGTCGGCGACGCGCTGCGCCTCGACCAGGCGATCGCGAACCTGCTGAAGAACGCGCGTCGCTACACGCCCGCCGCGCGGCGCATCCGCGTCGACGTGCGGCGCGACGGGAGCGCCGCGATCGTCGTCGTCGAGGACGAGGGCCCCGGCGTCCCGCCCGAGGCCTTGGCCCGGCTCGGCGAGCGGCTCTTCCGCGTCGACGAGGGTCGTGACCGCACGCGCGGC
>DASYCF010000216.1:0-3384 GCA_036500365.1 Byssovorax sp. | reverse complement strand
GGCCGGCGGCGGCTTCGTCGAGGTGCCGACCGTGCTCGACACGGCCATCTTCGATCTCGACGCGATGCGCGTGCACCTGGTCTGGCGCGGTCACATCGAGGTGAGCGACGACGACGCGCCCGAGGTGCAGCAGGTGTTCGTCACGCGCGAGGATCTGCGCGGCGCGCCGCGCTCGCTCGAAGAGCACAAGGAGCGCTTCCTCGCGCGGGCCATCAAAAAGCCGAAGGAGCCGGACGCGCCCGCGCCGCCCGCGCGGCCCGCGGCCGCTCCCGCGCCCGTGGCCGACCCGGCCGCGGCGAAGGTCGACGCCGATGTCGCGCAGCGCGAGGCCGCGCTCGCGTCCACCATCGACCCCGGGCCGCCCCCTCCGCCGCCCGATCCCGAGAAGATCGCGGACGCGATGCGCGCGCGCGGCGCCAGCGAGGAGGACATCGTCGCGGTGCTCGGCATCTTCAAGCCGGCGATGCGTCCGCCGCTCGATCCCGGGGAGTCGACGCGCGACAAGGCGATCCGCCTGCTCGCCGCCGGAGGCCCGCTCGACGGCGTGGACCTCGTCGACGCCGATCTGTCGGACCTCGACTTCAGCGGCCGCTCGATGGTGCGCGCGAAGCTCACGCGGGCGAGGGCCTGCGGCGCGCGCTTCGTCGGCGCCGTCCTCGCGGGCGCGTCGCTCGCCGAGGCCGACCTCGCGTTCGCGGCGTTCGACGAGGCCGATCTCACGCGCGCCGACCTCCACGCGGCGCACGTCGACGACGCGCGCTTCCTGAAGGCGAAGCTCCTCGGCGCGGATCTCTCGGGCGTGTCGGGCGAGCGCGCGTCGTTCACCGGCGCGTCGGCGACGAAGGCGATCTTCGAGCGCGCGCACCTGCCGCGCGCGAGCTTCGAAGAGGCGGACCTCACGAGCGCGATCCTCGACGGAGCGAACCTCGACGGCGCGGCGTTCGGCGGCGCGAAGCTGGTCGCGACGCGCTTCTACGACGCCTCCGCGCTGTCGGCGGTGTTCGACGCCGCCGCGATGACGGGCGTGCGCGCGGACGGCGCGCGCTTCGCGAAGGCCTCGTTCCGCGGCGTCGACGCGAAGTCCGCGTCGCTCGGCCGCGCGACGCTCGACGAGGCGAACTTCACCGGCGCGAACCTCGCCGGCGCCGTGCTGCTCCGCGCCAAATGCGCGAAGACGTCGTTCGCCGGCGCCGACCTACGCGGCGCCCGCCTCACGCGCGCGAACCTCCAGGGCGCCTCGCTCGTGAAGGCGAACCTCATGGACGCGACGCTCGAGCGCGCGAACCTCACGCGCGCCGACCTGCGCTACGCGAACCTCCACGCCGCTGGCCTCTGGAAGGCGAAGATCAAGGACGCGAAGCTCGACCAAGCCATCCTCACGAAGTCCACCCTCTCGCCGAAGGTCAGCACGTGATCACGAGCCGCGCCACGTTCGAGGCGCGCTGCGCGAGCGGCGCCGGCTTCGCCGGAGAGACGATCCAGGGCGTCGATCTCGACGGCGTGGTCGCGTCCGACGTCGACTTCTCGCGCAGCACGTGGATCGACGTCCGCGCGCGCGGCGCTCGCTTCGCGCAGTGCGCGTGGTCGAAGGCGCGCCTCGACCACGTCGATTTCGAGGGCGCCGACCTCACGGGCGCGCGCGGCACCGGCCTCGACGCCAGCGTGGGCGAGCGCGGGCCGAGCCGCCTCGTCAGCGCCGTCCTCGCCGCGGCGACGCTGCCCTCCGCGACGTTCGCCGGCGCCGACCTGACCGGCGCGAGCGCGAAGGACGCGGTGCTCCTCGGCGCGATCTTCGACGGATGTACGGCGCGGGCGTTCGATTTGCAGGCCAGCATCCTCGTCGGCGCGCGCTTCGTCGGCGCCGATCTCGCGGGCGCGACGCTCGACGCCGCAGCGCTCGAGGAGGCCGACTTCACGGACGCGCGGCTCGTCGGAGCGTCGATGCAGCAGACGAACCTCGGCAAGGTCCGGCTCGACGGCGCGGATCTCTCGCGCGTCGACCTGACGCGCGCGCGCGCGGTCGACGCCGACTTCGTGCGCCTCGGCGTTCCGCGTTCGCTGATCGAGGCCGACGCGACGGGCGCGCACTTCGGCGCGCTCGACCTGCGCGAGGTCGCGCTCCGGCAGGTGCGGCTCCGGCGCGCGCTGCTCGCCGGCGCCGAGCTGTCGGGCGTCGATCTCTCGGGCGTCGATCTCTCCGAGGCGGGGCTCGCCGGCGCGCGCCTCGAGGGCGCGAAGCTCGTCGGCGCGAACCTCTCGAAGGCGAACGTCTCCGCCGCGTCGTTCGCGGGCGCCGATCTCACGGGCGCGAAGCTCGACGGCGCCAACGCGGCGCGCGCGAACTTCACCGCGGCCATGACGTCGGGGGCGTCGTTCCGGCGGACCAACCTCGACGGCGCGCTCCTCGATCGTGAGGCGATGCGCGGCGGCAAGCTCGCGGGCGTGGTGCTGCCCGACGTCGACTTCGGCGACTACGACCTCACCGGCGCGGATTTCTCCGGCGCCGATCTGTCGCGCGCGCAGTTCACGCGGTCCACGCTCGACGGCGCCCACTTCGACGGCGCGACGCTCGCCGGCGCCGTGTTCACGGGCGCGTCGCTCGCGGGCGCGAGCTTCGTCGAGGCGGACCTGCGCGGCGCGAACCTCGCGCACGCCGACTTGACGAAGGCGAAGCTCTCGCAGGCCAAGCTCGACGGCGCCGACCTCCGCGGCGTCCGCATCTACAAGCAGTTCTTCGGCGAGCTCGATCTCCGCGAGGGCCACGTCACCGGCGCGTCCGTGCGGCAGACGATCGTCGAGAAGCTGACCGCGCCGCGCGTCGATTTCACGGGCTGCGATCTCACCGACTCGAGCTTCCCGAAGGCGGATCTCGGCGGCGCGAACCTCGCGAGCGTCAAGCTCTCGCGCGCGTCGCTGCGCGGGGCCGATCTGCGCGCGGCGAAGCTCACGCGGGCTCACCTCGACGAGTCGGACCTGGCGGGCGCGAAGCTCGACGGCGCCGACCTGCGACAGGCGAGCTGCGTCGACGCGTCGTTCGCGGACGCGAGCCTCGCGCGGGCTCAGGCCGACGGGGCCGACCTGCGGCGCGCCCGGTTCTTGCGCGCCGATCTCCGGAGCGCCTCGCTGCGCGGCGCGCGCGCGACCTACGCGGTCCTCGCGCACGCGCGACTCGACGGCGCCGACCTCCGCGACGCGGACCTCGAGCAGGCGAATATCCACCGCGCGACCCGCGAGGGCGCTAAATTCGACGGCGCCAACACGCGGCACCTGAACGAGACCGATCCGGAGCTGGCGGCGGCGGAGGATTTCCGCTCCAAGGAGTGACATGGGCGCGAGGAGCATCCACAAAACGAGCGCTGCGACGACCGGGTGGGTCGACGAGGC
>DASYCF010000215.1:0-1543 GCA_036500365.1 Byssovorax sp. | reverse complement strand
CCTGAACGCGTCCACGCTGACGCCGCTCCGCCAGCGCTCGGCGGGCCTCCTCGCGATCGTCGAAGTGGCGCTTCTCGGCGCCGATGATCTGGTAGTCCTCGTGGCCCTTGCCCGCGACGAGGACGACGTCTCCCGCGCTCGCGCCGAGCACCGCGCGGTCGATGGCGGCCCGCCGATCGAGCTCGACGACGACCTCGGCGCGCGCCCCGACGAGCCCGGGCAGGATCGCGTCCGCGATGGCGCGCGGGTCCTCGCTCCGCGGGTTGTCGTTCGTGACGATCGCCACGTCGGCACCGGCGCCGACGGCCTCGCCCATCAGCGGGCGCTTCAGCGGATCTCGATCGCCGCCGCAGCCGAAGACGCAGATCACGCGGCCCTTCGTCATGGCGCGGACGCTCTCGAGCACGCGCCCGAGCGCGTCGGGCGTGTGCGCGTAGTCGACGAGCACGGCGACGTCGTCGCGCGCCGGATCGTCGCAGCGCTCGAGCCGCCCCGGCACCGAGACGTCGCGCGCGCCGGCGACGGGCTCTCGACGTCGATCGTCGTGCCGGGCCGCCTCGAGCGGTGCGACGACCCGGCGATCGACGACGTCGCCGTGCTCGTCGACTACGCGCACACGCCCGACGCGCTCGCGCGCGTCCTCGACTCGGTGCGCGCCATGGCAAAGGGCCGCGTGGTGTGCGTCTTCGGCTGCGGCGGCGATCGCGACGCGAAGAAGCGCCCGCTCATGGGCGAGGCCGCGGCGCGCGGCGCCGACGTCGCGATCGTCACGAACGACAACCCGCGGAGCGAGGACCCGCGCGCGATCGCCGACGCGATCCTCCCCGGCATGACGAACGCGCGCGCCGAGGTGATCGTCGAGCTCGATCGTCGCAAGGCGATCCGCCGCGCGATCGTCGGGGCGCATGACGGCGATCTGATCCTGATCGCCGGCAAGGGGCACGAGCCCTATCAGATCGTCGGAGCTCGAACCTTCTCGTTCGACGATCGCGTCGAGGCGCGCGAGGCGCTCGTCGAGCGACGCACGTCCGAGGGTCGCGCGTAGATGGCCACCCCCATCCCGTCGAACGACGCGGCGTTCACGCTCGACGAGCTCGCGCGGGCGACCGGCGGCGCGGTCGCGAACGCGGCCGGCGTCGGCGGGGTCGCGAGCGTGTCGACCGACTCGCGCGACGTGCGGCGTGGCGGGCTCTTCGTGGCGCTGCGCGGCGAGAGCTTCGACGGGCACGCGCACGTCGCGGCGGCGGCGGCGAAGGGCGCCCGCGCCGTGATCGTCGAGCGCGACGTCGAGGTCCCCGAGGGCGTCGCCGTCGTCCGCGTCGCGTCCACGCTCGAGGCGCTCGGCGCGCTCGCGCGTCACCACGCGCGTCGATGGCGCGCGTCCGGGCTACGCCGCACCGTCGGCGTCACCGGCTCCGCGGGCAAGACGACGACGCGCGTCGCGATCACCGCGCTGGCCGACCGGCCGCCGCACCTGCTCTCGGCCGGCGAGCGCCGCCGCGCCGCGCTGGCCGGCGTGCTGGCGATGGAGCCCGAGGTCCTC
>DASYCF010000214.1:0-3892 GCA_036500365.1 Byssovorax sp. | reverse complement strand
GTCGTCGTCGATGGGGCCGCAGGCGGCCGCCGACCCCGACCTCGCATCGTCCGGTCAATTCGCCGCGCTCGACCGCGTGTCGGGCGAGCTCCGCGCCGCGCAAGCCCACGAGCTCGACTGGTCGCGCGTCGAGCAGCGCCTCCTCGAGCGCGTCGAGGCAGACGAGCGCGCTCGCCGCGCCCTCGTCGCGACGCGCGTCCGCTCCGGCCTGCCGCGCGCCTTCGGCTTCGCCGCCGCGGCCGCCGCGCTCATGCTCGGCTTCGCCAACCTCGGCGGCCCGCACCACGAGGCGACCGCGCGCGCCGCGACGCACGACGTCGCGGTCGCCGACCTCGCCGCGCCCGACGCGACCGGCGCCCGCGAGCTCTCGTCGCTGCGCGTCGGCGACGTCGTGACCGCCGGCGCCGAACCGCTCCGCTTCGAGCAGGCCGGCATCGTCGCGTGGACCCTCGCGCCCGGCGCCCGCGCCACCGTCCGTTCGATGGGCGTCGCAGGCCTCGGCCAGGTCATCGCGCTCGACCGCGGCAGCGTCCGCGCCGAGGTCGTCCCGCGCTCCACCAGCGAGGGCATGATCGAGGCGTTCGCCGTCGAGGTCGAAGGCACCCGCGTCGCCGTCCACGGCACCGCGTTCACCGTCACGCGCGAGCCGACCGGCCTCGTCGTCGACGTCGAGCACGGCGCCGTCGCCATCGGCCCCGCCGGCCACATGGGCGAGACGAGCGGCCACCTCCTCGTCGGCCCCTCGCGCGCCCGCTTCTCCCTCGACGGCGGCCGCACCGCGTCGTTCCTGCCGCGTGACGCGTCGCCCGTCGCCGCCGCTTCTCTCGCGCCGTCGGCCCAACCCGCTCCGATCGCCGCCGCGAACACCGGCGTCGCGCAAGCGCCCGTCGCCGACCCCGCTTCCGTCGACGACCGCGCCGCCACCCCCGGCGACGCACCCCTCGCGGTCGCAGCCGCTGGCGCACACGCCCACCCCGTCGTCGCGCCGTCCGAGCCCATCGCGCCGAGCGCCGAGCCGCCCCCCGCGCCGAGCGCAGAGCCGACCCCGGCCGTCGTGACCTACAGCACCCAGGCCTCCGTCGAGTCGAAGCTCCACAGCTGCTTCAAGGAGCTCTACGGCAACGCCGGCCCCGGCGCCGCGAGCATGACGATGAGCTCGACGATGAAGGTCACGATCAACCCCGACGGCAGCGTGATGTCGGCGCACATCGACCCGTTCGTCGCCTCCGAGTTCACTGCGTGCGCAGGGCCGATCGCGAGCTTCAAGTTCGCGCCCGGCACGGCCAACCTGAGCCTGACGTTCACCTTCTCTCGGTAGACGCACGGTCTCCGCGCCGTCGTCCCGCGAGCGTTTCGCGTCAGCTGACGACGAGCCCCCTCCGTCTCCCGAAATACAAAAAACGTCGTCGGGTCTGTGGTTGGTGTGGGCACGCGCGCGCGACGCCGTCTCCCGTCACAACCAGCTCCCCGCGCCTTGTCCAAGCGTCGGTGATCGACCGCGCGCCGAGCCGCCGCACAGTCGTCCCCGCCGCCTCGCGCGCGGTTGTCCACGGACGCGTCACTGTCCACAGACCGCCCCTCGCATCGCCCGTGGCCGCCCTTCCTCCGACGAGCCAATGGGCCAACGAGCGCGAGTCAGGCGCTCTGCAGCTCGCAGCGACCGCGTTCGTCAGCGCCAGACGAGCGCGGTGATGATGATGCCGACGAGCCCGAACCCAGACGCGAGCGTGATGACGACCGCCGCGAGCCCGCCGACGCGGCGCGCTCGCAGCGTCTCCCGCTCGTCGAGCCCGTAGACCCCTTGCAAGAACGCCTGCGCCGCGCGACCCGGCACGGAGCGCTGCGCGTCGAGCACGCTGCGCACGGCGCGCTTGCCCTTGCCGAGGAACGCGACCGCGGCGCCCAGCGGCCCGCCCATCAAGTCCCAGCCGCAGGCGTACAGGCCGTAGCGGACGGCGCGGCGTCGCTGCGTCCGACCGCCTTGACGACGCGCGCCCACGTCGAGCGCAGCGCCGTGCGTGACGTGCGCCGCCATCATCCACACAGACAGCAGGGGCACCCCGAGCGCGACCCAGCGCGCCGCGGTCATCCGCAGGGCGGGGCTCTCGATGATGTGCGCCGCGACACCCGGCAGCGCGATCGCGAGGATCGGCACGAGCAGCAGCGCCATCGACGCCACGGCGAGCAGCTCGGCGAGCAAGGCGAACCGCATCGCCGGTGACACCTCGCCGTCGGGCAGCGCCGCGAAGAAGCTCTCCGCGCCGTTCGTCGTCGCCGTCGCCGTCGACCACAGCCGCGTCCAAAGGCGCCCCGGGCGCTCCCAAGGGATGATTGCGATCACGCCGGACGCGTGCTCGTCCGCCACGACGCAGCCGGGGCAGTCGCTCGCGCCGCAGAAGTTGCAGAGGACGGCGGCCGGGATCTCGAAGAACGAGTCGACCGACTCGTCGTCGGCGTTGCGCGCTTCATCAGCGCGGTCACGCTCTCGAGCAGGATCGGTCGCCATCGATGCACCTCGCCGCGCGTCCAGGCAGCGACGCTGCGGAACGGGCGTTCCGGGCTGGCCACCTCGCGCGGGGAGAAAGTGTAGGCGACCCAGCCTCCGGTGTCGAGCCGCCTGCCGCCACCCGGCAAGGTGCGAGTGCGCAGCGCGTCGCGGCCAGCGTCAGCGTGAGCGGCGGCGGCGCGACGCGACCCACGCGAGCGCAGCGGCGCAGGCGGCCCACGCCGCGGCGCTGCCGCCCTCGTCGTCGTCCCCGGAGACCCGGCAGCCGCAGCCGCTGCTCGCGCCAGCCGCATCACCGCCAGCGCCGCCGAAGCCGTCGCTCCCGCCGGCGCCGTTCGCCTTCGTCGGCTCGCCGTTGCTCGTCGACGCGCCCGAGCCGTTCGTCGACGTGAAGATGGACGTGCCCGAGCTCCCGCCGGCCGCGCTGCCCGTCATGCTGCCGCCGCCGCTGCCGTCGCCGGTCGACGGGACGCACTGGCCCGCCATGCAAGCTTGCCCGCTCGGGCAGTGCGCGCCCTGGCAATCGTCGACGCAGGCGCCCATCGGGTTGCCCGGCTTGCAGTGCTCGCCGCTCGGGCACGTCACGCCGACGCAGGTCGCGTCGACGCACTGGCCGCTGCCGGAGTCGCACGCGAGGCCGCCCGCGCACGGCTGACACGTGCAGCTCAAGACGCACGCGCCGCCCGAGCAGACCTGGCCCATGTCGCACGTCACGCCGGCGCACGGGTCGACGCACGCGCCGACGCGGCAGACCTCCGGCGACGGGCACACGACGCCGTCGCACGGCGCGACGCACTGGCCCGCCTTGCACACGCTCCCGTTCGGGCAGGTCTTGTTCACGCACGCCGGGTCGACGCAGTAGCCGGCGCCGTCGCACACGAGTTCGCCCGAGCACTGGAACTCGCCCTGTCCGCACGCGGCGACGCACACGCCCATCGAGCACACCTCGCCCGTCGGGCAGAGGCCGTCGCCGTCGTCGACCGCGCCGTTGCAGTCGTCGTCGAGGCCGTTGCACGTCTCCTGCGTCGGCTGGTTCAGCTGCACGCACGTCGTGCCGGTCGCGGTGCACTGCGTGACGCCGGCGGCGCAGTTGCCGGGCAGGCCCGTGTCGCACGGCTGGCCGCCGCCCGCGCACGTGATGCCCGTGAGGAAGAACACGTCGTCGTTGAAGTCTCCGTCGTTGTTCCAGCCGTTCGCGCTCGTGCCGCCGTCTTCGAAGCAGATGTAATAGGCGTTCGGCGTCGCCGTCGACGCGTACATCAGCGCGGTGATCCACGGCGCGGGCGTGCTGCACGCCGCGGGCGCGCTGCACACGTTGTCGTAGGCGGCGTTCGTGTAGTGCGTCTCGCCGCCGACGAGCGCGAAGCCGACGAGGCCGCCCGCGTA
>DASYCF010000213.1:0-5022 GCA_036500365.1 Byssovorax sp. | reverse complement strand
AGTCGCCGGGCGCGCCCGCCGCCGAGCGCACGCGCCTCGCGCTCTACCGCTTCGACGACATGATCCGCTTCGACGAGCTCGGCCAGGCGGCGTTCGAGCTCCTGTCGCGCCTCGCCCGCGGCGAGCCGCTCGCGCGCGCGTGTGAGGCCATCGCCGAGGGGCTCGAGACCGCGGCGCGCGAGGCGTTCATGGCCGACGTGGGCCCCTGGTTCTCGGGCTGGGCGGCGCGGCGCCTCTTCGTCGACGTCGTGGTCGAGGCCACGTCGTGAAGCGCCAACGCGTCGTCACCGTCGCCACGAACGGCAAGGGGCTCGTCGACGTCACGCGCGAGGTCGACGCCGTCGTGCGCGACTCCGGCGTCGACGTGGGCGTGTGCGTCGTGTTCATCCAGCACACCTCTGCGAGCCTCGTCGTGCAGGAGAACGCCGACTCCGCCGTGCTGCGCGACCTCGAGCGGTGGCTCGATCGCCTCGCGCCCGAGGAGGCGCGCTACGAGCACGACGCCGAGGGACCCGACGACATGCCCGCGCACCTCCGCGCCGCCGTGACGAAGACGAGCGAGACCCTGCCCGTCACCGGAGGCCGCCTCGCGCTCGGCACCTGGCAGGCTCTCTACGTGTGGGAGCATCGGCGCGCACCCCACGAGCGCCGCCTCGTCGTGACCGTCCTCGGCGCTTGATCCGCGCGAAACTGTGCGTCGCGTAGCCTTCATGTATGCTCGCCGGCCGACATGGCTCGAGCAACGGACCAAGCACATCGACCTCGCGCGCGCGCAGCGCTCGCCGGCCTCGCCCTCGCGTTGACGACCGCGGTGGCGGTCGGCCTCGCCGCGCCTGGTTGCCTCGAGGGGCGGTTTCCCACGTGCAAAGACAACGAGGAGTGCCAGAAGAAGACCGACGGCGGCGCCCCCGTTTGCTACGACCTGCGCTGCGTCGAGTGCCACTACGACGTCGACTGCGCGCCCGGCAAGGCGTGCAACAACAACAACGTGTGCGAAGGGCTCGGCACCGGCGACGTCGACGCGGGCGAGCCATCGTCGAAGTGGGAGTCCGGCAACTGGGACGACTGCGCGCGCGACTGCAAGGACCCCGACTGCGTGAAGTCCTGCGACGCGAAGTTCCCCAAGGCGGACAAGTCGAAGAAGCCGCCGCCGAAGAAGTAGTCACCGCGCCGTCGGGAAGCCGCGAAAGAGGTAGCGCGGCGCCGCGTGCGAGCCGCGCGCGGCTGCGTTGGCGACGGCGACGACCCCGTGCGACGGCGCGAGCTCGCACGCGGGATCGGTCGCCGCGGCCTCGCCGGTGAGCGCGAACGCCTGGCAGCGGCACCCGCCGAAATCGAGGGCGCGCCGCTCGCAGCTCCTGCAGGGCTCCTTCATCCAAGCCTCGCCTCGGTAGCGCGTGAGCGCCTCGCCGGTGCGCCAGATGTCGGAGAACGAGCGCGCGCCGACGCGCTCGAACGCGAGCGTCGTGATCGAGCGCGCCTGGTGGCAGGGGAGCACGAAGCCGAACGGATCGACGAGCGCGTAGCGACGACCCCAGCCGTCCATGCACGCGCGCGGGTGGCCCGCGACGTAGTCGGGCAGCACGAACACGATCTCGAGGCGCCCCGCGAGGCGGGCGCGCGCGGCCTCGGCCACGGCGAACGCGGCGTCGATCGAGGCGCGATCCGGGAGGAGCGCGGCGCGGTTCTCGAGCGCCCAGCCGAGGAGCTGCACGTTGGCGAGCTCGAGTCGATCGGCGCCGAGGTCGACGGCGAGATCGACGACGCGCTCGACCTCCCCGACGTTCGCGCGCACGACGACCGTGTTGATCGTGAGCGGCAGGCCGAGCTCCTTCACCCAGCGGGCGACCTCGAGCTTGTGCGCGTGCGACTCGAGCCCGGCGATGGCGTCGCTCGCGGCGGCGTCGGGCGCCTGCACGCTGAGCTGCACGTGGTCGATCCCGGCGGCGGCGATCGCCTCGAGCCGCGCGCGCGCGAGCGGTACGCCGCTCGTGACGAGGTTCGAATACAGGCCGAGCCCGCGCGCGTGCGCGACGAGCCCCTCGAGGTCGGCGCGCGCGAGCGGCTCGCCGCCGGTGAAATGCACGTGCAGCGCGCCCTCCGCGGCGGCGCCGTCGAGCACGGCCTTCCACTCGCTCGTGGAGAGCTCGTCGCCGCGCTCGAGCGCGACCGGGTTCGAGCAGTACGGGCAGCGGAGCGGACAGCGGTACGTGAGCTCCGCGACGAGGCACGCGAGCCCCTCCTCGGGCGCCGCGGGCGCGGCGCGCTTCACCCCCTCGCGGCGCAGCGACGGGCTCGCGTCGACGAGGCCGCGGGCGGCGAGCTCATCGAGGAACGCGTCGACGTCGCGCGCGATCTGCTCGCGCGGCGCGCCCTCGAACGCTCGCGCGATCTCGGCGGCGATCTCGGCGCGCGTGCGCGTGCCATCGGCCGCGCGGACGATGGCCGCGCTGACCTCGTTCAGCGCGAGGCCGCGCTCGGGGTAGAGCAGCACGTGCCGCGCGCCGCGCCGGTCCCACACGAGCCGCGCCGACGCGGCGATCTCCGGCCGGGACTCGGGCGCGTCGCTCACGTCAACCGCCGCGGTCGTCGAGCGCGGCCTGCGCCTCGATCGCGTCGAGCATCGCCCAGAGGATGGCGCATTTCTCCGCGAGGGCCGCGACGCACAGGTCGCGATCGACGTCCGTCTTCGCGTGCGCGAGCACGAAGGCGAGCGCCTCGCCCGAGTCGCGGCGCGCGCGCGGCACGCGGCTCCGAAAGTACGCCAGCATGTCGGCGTCGACCCAGGGGTAGTGCTTCTCCCACGCGGCGATGCGCGTGCTCATGAGGTCGGGCGCGAAGAACTCGGTGAGCGACGACGCGACCGCCTCGAGCAGGGTCCGCTCACGCACGAGCGTCACGTACGCGTCGCACGCGAAACGAACCGCCGGCAGCACGTCCTCGCAGCGAGCGACGCGCGCGCGATCGAGGCCGACACCCTCGGCGAGCCGCAGCCAGAGCGCGAGGCCACCGTCGCCCTCGGCGGCGCCGTCGTGATCGACGATGCGGTGGATCCACGCGCGTCGAAACGCGGGATCGTCGCTCTTCGACAGCACGAGCGCGTCTTTGATCGGGATGCGCGTCTGGTAATAGAACCGGTTCTCGACCCAGCGCTGGATCGCGCGTCGCGACAGCGCGCCGGCGTGCATGCGCGCGTGGAGCGGGTGCTTGTCGTGGTAGCGCGTCTCGCCGATCGCGCGGAGGCGAGCGACGAGCGCGTCGTCGACGGCGGGCGCGCTCACGTGAAGAGCTCCATCCCGTCGACCGCGATCTCGAAGCCGGCGGCGACGACCTCGCGCTGCGCCTCGCTGCCCTCGAGCAACATCGGGTTCGTGTTGTTGACGTGCGCGAAGACCCTGCGGCGAGCGCGGATGGAGCCGAGCGCCGCGAGGCTCCCGCTCGCGCCGCCGACGGGCATGTGCGCCATGTCCTCGGCGCGCGACGTGCCGAGGCCGAGGCGCACGAGCTCGTCGCTCGACCAGAAGGTGCCGTCGAAGAGCGCGACGTCGGCGCCGTCGATCCGCTCGGTCCACGCGCCGAGCGACGCGGCGGCCGTCGCGACGACGGCGCGCGCGCCGCCGCGCTCGAGGTGGAGACCGACGTTGTCCTCGGGCCTCGCCTCGGCGATGCCCTCGAGGTGCTTCGGCAGCTTGCCCGGGAGCGCGAACGGCGTGAGCGACACGCCGAGCGCGTCGACCGCGCGATCGAGGGCGAGCTCGACGAACGTGAGGTGCCCGGCGAAGCGCTGGAGCGTGCGCAGCATCGGGTTTCGCTCGAGGCCCTCGCGCACCGCCGCGGTGCACCACACGACGAGCGGCGTCGACTCGCGCAGCGAGAAGAGCCCGAGCACGTGGTCGAGATCGCCGTTCGTCAGCACGGCGCCGGCGATCGGCGTCGCCCTGCCCGACCTCGGGTGAAGCGCGGGGGTCCGCGCGATCTGCGTGAGCACGTCGGGCGACGCGTTCACGAGCAGCCACCGCTCCCCGTCGGCCGAGAGCGCGAGCGAGTCCTGCGTGCGCGGCGGGATCCGCGGATCACCTGCGCGCGCGGCGCCGCAGTTCGCGCAGCCGCAGTTCCACTGAGGCAGACCACCGCCCGCGGCCGCGCCGAGCACGCGCAGGCGCATGGGTCAGTCGACGGCGGCGGGCTCGGCCTCGACGAACGGGGGCGCGCCGTCGGGGTCGTAGTCGGCCTGGTAGGAGCCGATCTCGGCGTCCATCTTGAGCTCGACGAACGTGGGAGCCTCGTAGGTCATGGAGACGAAGCGTACGCCATCCCACGGCCGTGGCGAGCCCGAAAATGCGAGAGGGAGCGTGCGTTCGCGTGGAAACGAGAAGGCGCGCGGCGTCGCCTTGGGTACGGTGCGCCGATGACGGAGCCGACACGCCTCGACGCCGCGATCGCGCTCGGCGCCCGATGTGCTCGCGTCCTCCGCTCGCCGCGGATCCCGCCCGCCCTCGCCGCCGATCTCGCGCGCGTCTTCGGCTACGGATTCGACGCGCGCGCCGTCAGCGACCACGACCGCCGCGTCTATTACCCGCCCGCCAAGCGCGCGTGGGAGGCGACGTGGGCGCGCTACGGCGAGCTCGCCGATCTCGGGCTCGCGCTCCTCGATCCAGCGGCCGACGTCGACGTGCGGGTGCTCGGCTGCCAGCTCCTCACGAGCTTCCCGACGCGCGAGGTCGCCGAGGCGCTCGCCCGCGTCCTCGCCGACCCGACCGAGCCGGTCACCCTGCGCGATCAGGCCGGCTGGACGCTCGGGTACAGGCAGGCGCAGGAGCGCGACGATGCGCTCCTCTGGAGCGCCGAGGCGCGAGCGATCGCAGACCGCGCGATCGCCGACGCCGTCGCGCGGGGCGACGCGGCGACGCTCTCGATGCTCGCGCACGCGGCGCGGCACGTCGACGCGCCGGAGCTCGACGACGCGCTCCTCGCAGCGCCGATCGCGATCGCCGCCGACGTGTGCGAGTGCTTTGCGTCTCC
>DASYCF010000212.1:0-2032 GCA_036500365.1 Byssovorax sp. | reverse complement strand
CGCCGTCGACGCGCTCGTCGCGGGCGGCGGCTTGAGCGCCGCGAGCCGCTGCTCGGCGATCTGCACGCGCTCGTCGACCTTCTCCGCGTCTTTGTGGTCGACGATGAACTGGTAGTAGACGATCGCCTTCTCGGGTTGGTTCGTCTTCTCGTAGCAGTTGGCGAGCTGGATCGCGGTGCCGCCCGTCGCGTGGAGGTCGTGCGCCTCCTGGAAGAGCGGGCACGCCTCGTCCCACTTGTCGGACTCGGTGAGCTTGCGCGCCTTCTCGAACGCGAAGCGCGATTTGAGCACGGGGTCGGCCGCCGGCGGCGCAGCCAGCGCGAGCCGGGGCGCGAGCGCGAGCGCGACCACCGCGACGCACGCCGCCGCGACCTGCCTCCCACATGAGCGCCTCGAGCCGAACCGCACCGCGCGTCAGTCATAGCCCCAGACGCGCCTGTCCGGCTTCTTCTTTCCGGGCGCGGGCGCCTTCGCCGCGGAACGCGGGGTCGACGAGGCGCCCACCGGGCGGCCGACGACGGGTGGCGGCGGCTTGCGCGCGCCGTCCGCGGGCGCGGGCTCGGCGGAGGGCTCGGCGGAAGGCTCGGCGCTCGCGACGGGCTCGGCCGACGCCGCTTCGCTCGGCTCGGCCGCAGGGCTCGCGGTCGCGCTCGGCTCGGGCGTCGCGCTCGGCTCGGGCGGCGCGCTCGCGACGGGCGCCGCGCCGGCTGCGACGTGGGCGCTCGCGGGCGCGGCTGAAGACGGCGTCGCGCGATCGCGGCTCGACGACCACCACACCGCTGCGATGCCGATGGTGGCGACCGACACGGCGACGGTCACGATGACGAGCGCGCTCGTGCGTTGCCGCGCCGCCTCGACGCTCGTGCTCACGGCGGGCGCGCTCTGGATCGTGCCGACCATCGCCTGCGGGAACGCCGGGAGCGCCGCGGCGCGCGTGCGGCCCGTGTTCTCCCAGGTCGCGAGCTCGGCGTCGGCGCCGTTGCCGAGCTCGGGCAGCTTGACGACGGGCGCGCGCGGCGCCTGCGGCGGCATCGTCTGCGCGCGTCGATCAGGCTGCGCGGGCGAAGCCGCGACGGGAGCGGGACCGAGCGTCGACAAGATGCGATCGATGCGATCGGCGAGCTCCGTCGCCGACGCGACGCGCGTCGCTTGGTCGCGCTTGAGCGCCGCGTCGACGAGCTCGGACACGGCGGGCGGCACGTCGCCCGCGAACGCGGAGAGCGGCGGCGGATCGCGCGTCATCTGGTCGACGACGAGCTGCTCGTAGTTCGAGATGTCGAACGGGAAGCGCCCGCTCATCGCCTGGAACAAGATGACGCCGAGCGAGTACACGTCGGCGCGCCCGTCGACCTGGCCCTGCACGCGCCCTTGCTCGGGGCTCATGTACGCCGGCGAGCCGACGACGGTGTTCGACTCGATCGGCGCCGGGCCCTTGCGCTCGGGCTTCATGAACTTCGACACGCCGAAGTCGAGCACCTTCACGATGGTCTCGCCCGTGCCGAGCCGGTGCAGGAAGAGGTTCGCCGGCTTGAGGTCGCGGTGGACGACGCCGCGCGCGTGCGCGAGCGCGATGGTCCGCGCGACGTCGCGCACGATGGGCAGGATCTCGCGCGCGCTCATGCGGCGCTGGGCGATGACGGCGTCGAGCGCCTGCCCGTCGAGGAGCTCCATCACGAGGAACGGCGAGCCGTCCTCCGCCTGGCCGAGGTCGAGCATGTCGACGATGCCCGGGTGGCGGATGCTCCCGCAGATGCGCGCCTCGTTGAAGAAGCGCGGAATCGCCGAGGGATCGCGCGCGAGCACCTCGGGCCGCAGGACCTTGATCGCGACGTCGCGCGCGATGGCCTCGTTCTTCGCGGCCCACACCGACCCCATGCCGCCTTGGCCGATGAGGCGCAGCAGCCGGTAGCGAGATCCGACGAGCTTGCCGGGGGCGAACATCTGCTGGAGCGTGACCCCATGGGACCGCTGCGCGCGGCCGCGGTCAACCGAGGCGATTCCCGACAGACGTTCCAGCCGTCCGGCGGCGAAC
>DASYCF010000211.1:0-2914 GCA_036500365.1 Byssovorax sp. | reverse complement strand
GGGTCCTTGCAGAGCGGGCTCGTCGGCCACGGGTCCACGCAGCCGCAGCACGGGTTCCGGTCGGGGTCGACGTCGACGGCGATGCCGAGCAGGTGGTTCGACACCTCGGCGCCGCGGTACGTGTTCGCCGTGCGCAGGCCGCCGACGGCGAGGGGCGTGTAGCTCGACTTGCCGGTGCAGCTCTTCTTCAGGCGCTTCTCGACGCACGCGAGCGCGGGGGCGATCTTCTCGTGCACCTGCAGCGGGTGACCGAAGAACTTCACGCCCTTCGCGTGCGACGCCGCGCCGTTCGGGTTCATCGAGGTCGTGGTCGGGTCGCCCGCGTTGCCGTAGTGGCCGACGAGGTATTTGAGCGCCTTCAAGTGCGCCGCCGGCTCGACCTGACCGTGCTTCACGAACGTGCGCCGCTCGAGGAAGCGCTGCGGCGCCTGCACCCGGCAGCCGTACTCGGCCTTCGGCTTCGGCTCCTTCGCGTCGGCCTCGCCGCCGCCGGGAGGCGCCAGCGCGAGCACGAGCGCGATCGCGGCGCCCGACGCCGCGACCCGCGCCGCCGATCGTGTTCGCTGCGCAGACGCGCTCAATACGCGTCCTCGGGCACCGTCGCCGCGTTCATCGCGAGCGGGATCGGCGCGACCGCAGCCTCGCCGCCTTGCAGGTACTGGTAGCGCGCGAGGTTGCCCGCGACCTTCGCCACGTAGGCGCGGGTCTCGTCGTATGGGATGCGCGCGACCCAGAGATCCGAGTCCACCTCCTTGCCGCCGATCCAGCTCGCGACGGCCTTCGGCCCCGCGTTGTAAGCGGCCGCGGCGTAGAGCACGTTGCCGTCGAACATCTTGAGCAGCTTGCCGAGGTAGAACGCGCCGATCCGCAGGTTGACGTCAGGGCTCGTGAGCTTCGCCGGGTCGAAGTCGGCGTCGTCGAGCTCGGTCGCGCACTGCTTCGCGGTGCCGGGCATCAGCTGCAAGAGCCCGATCGCGGCCGCGGGCGACACCACGGCGGGGTCGAACGCGCTCTCCTGTCGCATGACGGCGTAGAGCAGCCCGTGCGGGATCGCGCGCTGCTCCTCGACCCCGCGCACGTGCGCCGCGAACGGCTGCGGGTAGACGCACTCCCACGCCCAGCGCTCGGCGATCGAAGGGGCTCGATAGAGCATCGACGAGCTCACCGCGTGCGTCGCGAGGCGGAAGCGCCGCTTCGCCCGCGAGAGCTTTCCGTAGAGCGAACAGAGCGCCTCGGACGCGCGGTCGCCGTAGCCGGCCGTCGTCTCGTGCTCGCGCTGCGTGAGGTACGCCTCCGCGTCCGCGTCGAGGCCTACGCTCGCGAGCATGGCGACGACGCCGGGGAGCTCGGGCGAGAGCGGCGCGGGCGCGGCGCCGCGCGGCGGCTCGAGGAGCGGAGGCACGGCGGCGCCGGCCGCGGCGAGCCGAGCGCGCGACGCGAGCGCGGCCCACGACATCGGCTGCGCGCGCGCGACCTCGAGCCACAGCGCGATCGCGTCGTCCCGCTGGCCGGCGCGCAGCGCGGCGACGCCCTCGAGCTCCTTGAGCTTGTTCACGTCGTCGCTCTTCGCGCGGCGCTCGAGCGACTTCAGGCTCACGCGCGCGATGCCCGGCTCGCTCGACGAGAGCTCGGCGAGGGCGCGCTCGTACTCTGCGTCGTCGCGCCGCTCGCCGCGCCGGAAGTCGCCGAGGTAGCGCGCGTAGGCCTTCGCCGCGTCGTCGAACTTTCCGGCGTCGAGCGCGAGGCGTCCGGCGTAGTAGCTCGCCTTGTCGGCGAACGAGCTGCCCTTGAAGCGCTTGATGACCTCCTCGAGGCGCTGCGCCGCCTCGTCCGCCTTGCCGACGCGCGCGAGCGAACGCGCGGCGTAGTAGAGATCCTCGGCCTCGTGCCCGCTGTGCTTGCTCGCTGCCTCGTCGAACGTCTTCGCGGCGGCGTCGTATGAGCGCGCCCTGTAGAACGCCGTCGCGCGGGCGTGCAGATCGGCTGCCGACGCGGGCGGGAGCGCCTTGGCGACGCGCTCGATCTCGGGCGCTGCGTCGGGGCTCGCGACGTCGAGCAGCGCGTCGACGACCTCGAGCCGCTCCTTCGGCGTGAGCGGGTGCTTGATCCGGTCGAGCGTCGCGATCGCGCCCTGCCCCTCGAGCGTGTGCGGCGCGTGCACGGCGACCCAGCGCAGATCGGGCTCCGCCGCCGCGTCGCCCAGCTTGGCGCGGCGGATGCGCGCGCGGGCCATGCGCGCGGTCGCCTCGTCGCGCTTGCTCTTCGCGCGCTGGGCGACCTGCACGGCGCGGTCGGCGAAGCTCCGCGCCTTGTCCGGTTGGTTCGCCTTCGCGTACGCCTCGGCCGCGCGCGCGAGGTCCTTCACCTTGCCGGAGGCCTTCGCGAAGTACTCCGCCGCGGGCAGGTACGGCCCGGCGATGAGCTCGGCCTCGGCGCGGTAGCGCGCGATGTCGATCGCGATGAGCGGGAGCGCCTCGTCGAGCCCCTCGAGCAGGGCGACGGCCTTCTCGCCGTCGCCGAGCGCGAGCGCGACGCGAGCGCGCGCGTATTTGTTCGCGGGTCGCGCCTGCTCGTCGTCCGGGAGCGCATCCATCAGCGTGGCCGCGTCGGTCCACTCCTCGACGCGGATCGCCTCCTGCCACGTCTTCTCGAGCACGGGCGCGGGCGGCGGCGGCGCCGCCTCGACGACGGCGCTCGCGGCCTCGACCGGGGCCGAGACGGGCGACGGAGACGCGGTGCTCTGCGCGGGCGGCGGGCCGGCGACGCGCTCGGCGCAGGCGCCGCAGAGCACGAGCACCGCACACAGGGCCGAGGCGCGCATCATCCGCTCGTTCGAATGTTCCACGAGGCCGCGCGGTTGCCAAGGAACCCCTGCAGAATGCCGCGCGCCCGCGGGCCGTTGCTCGCCGCCGCG
>DASYCF010000210.1:0-15319 GCA_036500365.1 Byssovorax sp. | reverse complement strand
CGACACAGAGCCAGGTGCGCCGCGAGCGACGCCGACGCGCACGCGAGCATGAGCCCGCCCGTCCGATCGAGGAGCTGCTGCGCGCTCTTCAACGTGGTGGTGAGCGCGTCGTCGGGGAGCAGCGACAGGTCGAGGTCGAGGAGCACGCGGCGCGACCGCTCGGCCTCTTGCTCGTACGCGGCGACCTCGCCCTCGAGCCGCGCCTGCCGGGCGATCTCGCGCGGGCCGCTGAGCGGCAAGCGCATGACGAACCCGCGCTTCGACACGCCCTCGGCCTGCGCCTCGAGCCGCGCGATCATCGCCTCCGTCGCGCCGCCGCTCGCCGAGAGCAGCGCGCGCGGCGTGAGCCCGGGCACCTGCGCGGCGATGCGCATGAACGCGGTGAGGTTCAGGTAGAAGCGCCCGTGCACGTTGGCGACGAGCTTCGCGCTCCGCGGGACGTGGCAGCCGAGCGCGCCGAACGCCTCGCGGAAGCCGTGGTCGGCGAAGGCGCTCGCGATCGACCACGTGAGCGGCGTCGCCGGGCCGGGCAGCGCCTCGCCGAGGTTCGTGCGCGACCACACCGTGTCGGCGTCGCCGCCGTCGGGGTAGCCGCCGCCGGTCAGCGGCCGCGCCTGCAGGACCCACACGCGCGGACGCTCGCCGTCGGCCCTCTGCCCGGGCGCGACGGCGGCCTCGACGGCGAACTCGACGTCGAGCGCGTGGCCGAGCGACGTCTCGAGGTCGGTCGCGAGCCCGCCCAGATCGGCGATGGCGTCGGCGTCGAGCGCGGGCGCGCGCGCCTCCGCCTCGCCGAGCGTGATCGCCTCGAGCCCGTGCGCGCCGACGACGAGCGCGGTCTTCTTTTCCGCGACGATCTGCGAGACCACGGCGCCGCCCTTCGAGAGGCGTACGACGTCGGCCGCGACCGCGCCGTCGACCACCGGCGCGCCGAGGCCGCGCGTGACGTAGGCGAGGCGCTCGTCCTTCTCGAACCCGTCGCCCTCGAGGCCGGGCGGCGGCGCCGTGAAGAGGACGCCGGCGGCATCGGCGCGGACCATGAGCTGGAGCACGACGGCCATCGCGTACGAGCGCACGCCGGCGCGGGCGAGGTAGAGCAGCGCGCGCGGCGAGAAGGCGCTCGCCCACACGCGCCGCACGCCGAGCTCGATCGCCTCCGGGCCGCGCAGGCCGAGGTCGCTCGTGGCGAGGCCGGCGAAGCTCGTCGCCTCGTCGTCCTCGCACGTGCCGCTCGAGCGCGCGGCGAGGCCCCACGGCGCCTCGGCCTCGACGTTCTTCCAGAGCGCCTCGATCGACGCGCGGAGGCCGTCGGGCAGGGGCTGCGCGAGCACGCGGTCCTGCGCGCGGGCGGCCCGCTCTACGCCGGCGCGCGTGTCGGCGAGCTTCACGAGCGCGGCGAGGTCGTGCCCGCGCGGCAGCGTCTCCTCGACGAAGCGCGTGAAATGCCGCGCCGGGATGACCCACCCGCGCGGCACGGGGAAGCCTTCGCGCACGAGGCGCCCGAGCGTCGACGCCTTGCCGCCGACGTGCTCGGGGCCGGTGCGCTTCGCGACGCCGACGCTCTCGAGCGGCTTGAGCCAGTCGAGGATCGCCGGCGAGCCGAGGCCCTGGCCTGCGTCGTCCCCGGCTTGCACGCTCTCTCGCTTATCACGGCGGGCCATCGCGTCGAAGCCGCACCGTCGGCGGGTGGGACCGAGGTAGGCTCGCGCCGATGAAGGCTCGCCTCGCGGTAATCGCCCTCGCCGGCGCCTTGTCTGCGTGCATGCCGAGCCCGCCGCCGCGCTGGGCCGAGGGCGGCGCGCTCCTCGACATGCCGCGCGCGCGCTGGGTCTTCGGCGAGGTCACGGTCGAGGTCGACGGCGACGGCGACGTGAAGATCAACGGCTCGCAGCGCTTCAAGATCGACCGCGCCGGGCGCGTGTACGACGACTTCGCGACGCCGGTCGCGCTGCTCGACGAGCGCGCGCACCTCGCCGGGCCGAACCACGTGGATTTCGGCACCGTCGGCACCGACACCGCGGCGCTGCCGGGCGAGGCGCGGCCGTGGATCGAGCTGCTCCCGAGCGGCGAGGTCGCGCGCTTCGACGAGCACGGCGCGCGCCACCCGTTCGGGCAGTGGTACGGCGGCTGCCGCGCGAACCCGAGCACGCGCCAGACGTGCACCCTGATCACGCACCTCATGGGCCTGCGCTTCCGCAACGGCCGCTTCGAGCCGGGCGGCGGCGCGACGATCAGCTTCGGCTTCGGCGGCGGCTGACGGTCAGAGCTTCGCGGCGAGCTTGCGCGTGCCGGAGGGCTGACCGGCGTCGTCGAACAAGAACGGGAGCTCGATCATCGGGAGCGAGATGCCGCGCCGCAGCCGCGCGAGGCTCTCGGCCTGCACCTGCTCGCGGACGGCGCGGCGGGCGCCGGCGACGAGCGCGCTCTTCGGCGTGCCGGCGGCGCGCGCCGGCGCGGACGGCTCGAGGAGCGTCGCGTCGCGCACGAGCTCGTCGCGCTCGGCGGGGCTGAAGATCGGGAGCACGACCCCGTTCACGACGATCTTCGCGATGGGCAGCGTGAGCTCCTGGATCGCGGCGACGAGCTCGATCGTCTCGGTCGCGGGCATCTCCTCGGGCAGCGTGACGACGACGGCGCCGCTGCGCTTCGGGTCACGGAACATCTCCCACGCCGCCTCGGCGTCGCGCCGGAGCACGCCCGGCGGCACGACGTCGAGGATCACCTTGGGCACGCGCAGCATGTCGACGCCGTGGCCCGTGGCCGGCGCGTCGAAGAGCACGACGTCGAAGCGGTGGCCGCCGCCGTCGAGCACCTCGGTCGTGTGGAACCACGCCTTGCCGAGCATCGACCACTCGTAGAGGCCCGGCGTCGCGCGGAAGAACGTCTTCAGGTAGCGGTTGTCGAAGACGAGGTTCGTCAGCGCCTGCACGTGGAGGATGAGCGCGCCGTACTCCTTGAGGGCGCGCTCGGGGTCGATGTTCACGGCCCACACGCGCTCGCCGACGTGGGCGATGTCGTCGGTGATCGGCGGCGTGCCGAGGAGCGCGGAGAGGCGCTCCTTCGTGTGGCACATGCAGATGAGCACGCGCTTGCCGCGCGCGGCCATCGCCGTCGCGAGCGCGGCGGCGAGCGTCGTCTTGCCGACGCCGCCCTTGCCCGTGATGAAGAGGAAGCGCTTGCCGTCGAGATCGCGCGCGGCGCCCGCTTGCGGCGACAAGGCGCTCCCGGGTCGATCGATCGCGGACATGCGAGGGCGGGCGTTCCTAGGCGACTACATCCGGGAAGGCAAGCCGCGGCGCGGCTACCGAGCCCGCTTGAAGCACGCCACGAAGTAGCCGTCGGTGCCGTGCACGTGCGGGAGCAGCTGGAGCGACGCGCCGGCGCCGGAGAGCGCGGCGGCCGGTCCGGAGAGCGCGGCCGGCTTGAGGACGAGGCCTGGCGAAGGCTCGAGGAGGCGGGCGACGACGTCCTCGCACTCTTCGGTGAGCACGCTGCAGACGGCGAACACGACGGCGCCGCCGACCTTCGCCCGCGTCGCCGCGGCGCGCCCGATGGTCGCCTGGAGCTCGGCGAGCCGGGCGACGTCCTCGGGCGAGCGCTTCTCCGCGATCTCGGGGCGGCGCCGCAGGGTGCCGACGCCGGAGCATGGCGCGTCGATCAGCACGCGGTCGTAGCCCTCGGGGACGTCGCCGGGGCCGCGCGTCCAGTCGGTCGCGTAGGTGGCGCGGACGCGCGCGCCGGCGCCGAGGGCGCGCGCCTCGTCGAGCTTGTGCGCGTGGAGATCCGCGGCGTCGACGGCGCCCGCCGGGCCGACCGCCTCGGCGATCAGCCACGCTTTGTTGCCGCGGCCGGCGCACGCGTCGAGCACGCGCTCGCCCGGCCGGGCGCCGACCGCCAGCGCGACGACCTGCGCGCCCTCTTCTTGCGGGATCCACGCCTCGAACGCGCCAGGCAGGCGGCGCGCGTCGCCGGCGCCGCGGAGGAGCAGCGCGTGCGGCGAGACCACGCCGAGCTCGACCGTCGCGTTCGGGGTCGCGGCCGCGATGCGCTCGCGCCACGCTTCGCGCGTCGACGCATCCGCGACCGCGAGGCCGAGCGGCGGCGGCACCGGCCCTGCGGCGAGGTAGCTCGCGGCGCCCGCGCGGCCGATCGAGCGCCGCAGCGCCCCGCGAAGCCACCCCGGCGCCGACGCCGCGATCGCGTCCTCGAGCGAGCCCTTGCGCGGCTCGTCGGCGATCTTTCGGAGCAGCGCGTTCACGAACCCGGAGACCTTCGCGTCGCGCGCCGACACGCCGAGCACCGCCTCCGACACGGCCGCGAACGTCGGCACCCGATCGAGGAACGCGAGCGCGTACACGCCCATGAGCACGTGCGCTCGGACCAGGGGATCCTGCGCCCAGCCGCGGCGCTTCGCGTGCGCGTCGACGCGGGCCTCCAGCGCGGCCTGCGTGCGCAGGACGCCGTACACGAGCTCGGTCGCGAGCGCGGCGTCGCGCGGATCGAGGCGCGGCAGCCGGCCGATCTCGGCGTCGAGCGACGCGGCGGCGAAGGCGCCGTCGACCCAGACGCGCTCGAGGACGCGCGCGGCGAGCTCGCGCGCAGGCGCAGGGGTCGTCAATCGACGAGCTCCTTCAGCTGGCCTTGGATGACGTCCCAGCGGCGCTCGACGTCGTTCTTGTACGCGACGCCCTTGAGCGCGAGCAAGACGACGAGCCCGGCGAGGCTCGCGAGCTCCCGCACGCGGAGCGCGAGCGGCCGTCGCAGGATCGCCTCGAAGAAGAAGAACACGAGGTGCCCGCCGTCGAGCACGGGGATCGGGAGCAGGTTCACGAGGCCGAGGTTGATCGAGATGACGGCCATCGCCCACACGAAGTAGCTGACGCCCTTCGCGCCCTCCTCGGCGACCACGTCGTAGACCGTGATCGGGCCGCCGAGCGTCGACAGGCTGACCTTGCCTTCGAAGATGCGCGCGATGCCGACGACGATGAAGCGCACGACGTCGTACGTCTCCTCGACGGCGCTCGTGAAGGCGTAGCGGAGCGCGTGCGGGTTCTCGACGCGCGGCTCGGGCACGGCCGGGACCCAGTTCTTCATGCGGACGAACGACTTGTGGCGGCGCTGGCCGTACTCGTCGACGGTCTCCTCGCGCCGGAGCTCGACGGTGCCGCTCTTGCGCTGGCCGGCGCGGAGCCACGTGATGACGTGCGCGCGCTCGGGCTGCGCCTTGAGGCGCTCGACGAGCGTCGACCACGCGGTGACCTCCTGCTGATCGACCTCGACGATGCGGTCGTCCTTGCGGATGTCGGCGTTCCACTCGGCCGAGCCCTCGGGCACCGACGCGACGTAGAGGTCGGCGGGCTCGAGGCCCGTGCGCGAGAGCGTGTCGCCGTGGCCGGCCTCGGGCGTGAGCGTCGCGACGCCGGAGTCGTACACGGAGAAGCCCGCGAGCCCGCCGAGCGCCGCCTTCGACACGTCGATCGGGCGCAGGTACGTGACGGGCACGTTCTCGCCGTGGTTCTCGGCGACGGCCTGATCGAGGTCGGCCCACGTCTTGATCGGCCGCCCGCGGATCTCGGTGATGACATCGAACGTGCGCAGGCCCGCGCGGTACGCGGGCGAGTCGGGCCGCGCGATGCCGACGACCGTCGCCGGGCGATACGGCGAGATGCCGAGGTCGCCGACGCGATCCTCGATGTCGAGCGCCTTGGTGACGAGCTTCTCCTCGGGGATGATCGAGACCTCGATCTGCTCGGTGTCGCGGAAGACCTTGAGCTTGAGCTCCTTGTTCGGGCTCGCCTGCTCGAGTTTGTGGAGCTCGGCGAACGTCGAGACGCGCGTGCCGTCGACCTCGAGCACGCGGTCGCCCGGCTTGAGCTTGCCCTCGGCCGGGTGGCCCGGCAGCACGGCGCCGATCGTCGGCGGGAGCGCGCGCGTCTCGCCCATGAAGACGCCGAAATAGAGCAGCACGGGGAAGAGCACGTTCATCGCCGGCCCCGCGAGGACGATGATCACGCGCTTGTAGAGCGCCTGCGTTTCGAACGTGCGCTTGCGATCCTCGGGCAAGACCGCCTCCTGGCGGTTCTCCTCGAGCATCTTCACGAAGCCGCCGAGCGGCAGGAGCCCGATGCAGTACTCGGTCTCGCGCCCGCGCAGCCGCACGATCTTCGGCCCGAAGCCGATCGAGAACGTGAGGACTTTGACGCCGAAGACCTTCGCCCAAAAGAAGTGCCCGAGCTCGTGCACGAAGATGAGCACCGAGCACAGGATGGCGAAGTAGAGGAGGTCCACGGCCCGCGCTTCGTGTACGCGATGCGCGCGTGCGCGGCAAAGCGGCGCTGTGGCGCGCCGCGCGTCTTCGACTAGGCTCGCCCGCCATGTTCGCCGCGCCGCGCTCGCCCCGAAAGCTCGAGGCATGCCTGCGCGACCTCGCGAGCGAGTCGGCGTCCGTCCGCGCCGAGTCGGCGCGCGACCTCGGCCGTCACGGGGGCGCGCTCGTGCGGGGCGAGGTGGTCGACGCGCTGATCGGCGCCCTCGGCGACGGCTCGAGCGACGTGCGCGCGGCCGCGGCGACCTCGCTCGCAGACGTGCACGCCGAGGCGCCGCTCGCGGGGGCGACGGGCGATCGCGCGCTCGACGCGCTCACCGCCGCCTGCGCCGACGCGAGCCCGCTCGTGCGGCAGATGGCGGTCGCCGCCATCGGCGAGATCGGCGGCGAAGCTGCGCCCGCCCTGCTCGAGGCGGGCCTCGCCGACGCCGCGCCCGAGGTGCGCTTTCAAGCCGTCATCGCGTACCCGCGGCGCGCGCCCGACGAGGCCGCCGCCGTCAACGCGCTCGAGGCGGCCACGCGCGACGACGACGAGCTCGTCGCGCACATCGCGCTGCGCATGGCCGAGGAGATCGGCGAAAAGGCCGGCGGCGTCGACCCGCGGCTCGTCCGACGCGCGCGCGCGCTGCTCGCCCACGACGCGCCCATGGTCCGCCTCGCCGCCGCGATCCTGCTCGCGCGCGCCGGCGAGGAGGGCGGCGAGGCGATCCTCGCCGAGGCCGCGCGCGGCGATCTCGTGACGCCCGAGGGCGCGGACGTCGCCACGGCGATCGAGCTCTCCGGCGAGCTCGCGATCGCGGCCGCGCGCCCTGGCCTCGAGAAGCGCGCGTGGGGCGGCGCGTTCGGGCTGTTCACGGATCGCTTCCGCTGGCACGCGCGCGTCGCGCTGGCGCGAATGGGCGACGAGCGAGCGAAGCGCGAGATCTTGAAGGATCTCGAGGCGTGGGACCCCAGCCGCCGCACGCTCGCCGTCGCCGCCGCCGGCCGCGCGAAGCTGACCGAGGCCGAGCCGCGCCTCGTCGCGATGCGCCGCGACGGGCGCGCCGACGAGAACGCCCTCGACGAGGCCCTGCGCAGCCTCTCGGAGGACCGCGCGCCGGCGGAGTGATCCTGCCAGCGGTCGCGACTACGCGAACAGGCCCCACTCGTCTTCGAGCAGCGAGACGGACTGCGCGAGGTCGAGCGTCGCGTCGCGGGAGAGGAACTCGTCGGGGTGGTGGCCCGCGGCGATCGCCGAGAACGTCGGCCGCGGGAGGCGGCTCGCGAGGCCGAGCAGGCACTTGCCCGTGCGCTCGAGGCGCGCGACCCAGTCGGTGTCGCGGTACGCGAACGACGCCTCGCGGACGAGCGCGTTGCCGACGCTCGCGAGCCGGTCGCGAAGCGTGGACGCGGGCTCGGCGCGGCTCTCGATCGCGCGGCGCGTCTCGTCGAGCGAGCGCAGCACGAGGTCGACGGGCGTCGTCGCCGGGAGCGCGCTCGCCGCGGGCGCGAAGGTGAGCGCGTCGAGCGCGAGGAAGTACCACGCGTGCGGCGCCGTCACGCGGTAGAGGTACGCGGCGCCCACCGCGTCGGCCGCGCACATCGCCGTCTGCCACGCGCCGTCGTCGTCGACGTCGTCGAGCTCGGCCGCCATGCCGTCGATTCGCGGCACGCTCGAGGAGCGGACCAGAGGATCGGCCCAGCCCATCGCCAGCGAGCTCGTCGAGCGCGACCAGCTGCAGAGCACGCGCAGGCGCGCCTCGGCGGCGACGTAGCCCTCGGCGTCGACCCAGACGAAGCGCGCGTCCTTGAGATCGGCGCGGTACTCGAAGCCCTCGCAGCCGTGCTCCTCGAGGGCGGCGAGGAGGGCGGCGCCGCGCTCGAGCCATTTCGCGGCGCGCGCGTCGTGCTCGGCGTCGGCGGTCGGCGGCTCGTCCCAGGTGAGCTGCATCGCGGCGCCGGCGCGCGCCGCGGCGCTCGGCGGGAGCGGCGGCCCGATGTCTTCGCGTCGGCTCGACTCGCGCGGCTTCGGCACCGAGTCGGCGCGCGGGCGCGGCGTGAGCGCGGTGCCCGAGGGCTGCGTCACCGGCGGCACCGGCACGACGTCGACGCGGCGGCGACTCGCTGGGCGCTTCTCCGCGGTCGCCCCCCCCTTCTTCGCGGGCGCGGGCGCGGCCTTGCGCGGCGCCGCGCTCGCCTTCGCCGGGGCGCGCTTCGGCGACGCGGGCGCTGCAGGCTTTCGCGGCTTCCCCATCGCACGCGAGCCTACCTTTCCGACGCGCCAGGGCAAGATCGAGTGTCGACCCGGTGAACGCGGCGCGCGTCCGTCGTTCCGACCTCGCCTTCGTGCTGGCCGGAAACGGAGCGTGCTCTATCCTCAACAGCGTGGCTCAAGACAGCGTTCGGCTTGCGACTTGGAACTGCTTCGGCGCGCCGCCCACCGTGGACGACTTCTTCGCCCAGCGGCCGTTCTGGCCCGAGCGGCTCGAGGTGCGCGAGGTGGCCGAGGCGCTCGCCCCGTTCGACGTCGTGTGCGTGCAGGAGAACCTCGTCGACCGCGTGCGCGAGAGCCTCGAGCGCCTCCAGCGGAGCGCCGGCTTCGAGCACCTGTGGTTCGATCCGATGGGCCCGGGCGCGGACGGCTCCACGTTCGTCGGCGGCGGCCTCGCGATCCTGTCGCGCCTGCCGATGGCGGTCACGTTCCGGCAGCTCCCGCGCGGCGCCGGGCCCGACGGGTTCGCCCGGAAGGGCTTCGCCACCGCCAAGATCACGCTGCCGAGCGGGCGCGCGCTGCACCTCGTGAGCACGCACCTGCAGGCCGACGATTTCAACGTCCCGCTCGAGGTCTCGCGGGCGACGCGCGCCGCGCAGCTCGACGAGATCCTCCGCGCCGTCGCCGCGCTCGACGCCGGCGTCCCCGCGGTGCTCTGCGGCGACCTGAACGTGCCCCACGGGACCGACGAGTACGACGAGCTCTCGCGCGCGCTCGGCGACGCCTGGGTCGACGCGCCCGGCCGCGCCGGCCTCGTGACGTACGACTGCGAGGCGAACGACATCGCGCGCACGTTCCACGGCGGCGGACCCGAGCGCATGCTGGTCGACTACGTGTTCGCGCGCGGCCCGCACGTCGAGGCGACCGACGTGCGCGCGCTCCTCGCCTCGCCGCTCGTGGACGTCGGCGGCCGCCCAGCGTCGTACGCGAAGCGCGCGTTCGCGTCGGATCACGCGGGCGTCGGCGTCACGCTCACGCTCCACTGACGGTCCGGAGCCCCGACCTCGCCACCGCGGTTCGGCTACGATGCCGGACCGATGCTCGAAGCGATCAACCTCGAGGCGAAGGACGTCTTCGCGAACCTCGTCCCGCTCGTCCGCTCGCACGCGGAGGTGAAGCAGCGCGGCGACGCGTCGCGCGAGAAGGGCCGCGTCGGCATCCCGTCGATCGAGTTCCTCGGCGGGACGAAGATCGTGCTCGTCGTCGACACGCCCGACGCGCTCGTGTGGGTCGACACGCCGCTCTTCGAGGCCATCGGCCTCGGCGCGAGCGCGCTCGATCTCGCGACGCAGAACCTCCGCAAGCGCACGCAGGCCGATCTCGATCTCGTCCCCTTGCGCGACGACATGCCGTGGGCCGTGCGGCTCGCGACGGGCGACAGGCTCGACACCGGGCGCCTGCTCCTCCACGACCTCTGGCGCCGGCCGCGCGAGGCGATCGACGGCGAGCTGCTCGTCCGCCTCGCGACGCGTCACACCGTGCTCGCGTGCTCGAACCGCCCGGAGGAGGTCGCGTTCGTCGATCGCCTGGCGCGGACGCTCGCGAAGGACGAGGGCGAGGTGACCGACGACTTCTTCGCCTGGACGCCCACGAGCTGGGGCGAGGTCGAGCTTCCGCCCGAGCTCCGCGCCCAGCGTTGACTTGCCTCAGCGCCGCACGCTCGCGCGGAGACGCGCAAGATCGGCCTCGACGCCGTCGTCCTCGTCTTCGAGCGTCGTGTCGACGACGGGGGGCGGCGCCACGCGCGTCGGCGCGGCGATGCGCGAGCGCGTCGCCTTGGGCGCGGCGGTGCCGGACGCGAGGGCGCGGTCGCGCAGGAAGCGCGCCGCGAGCACGCCGCCCAGGAAGCCGAACAGGTGGCCCTCCCACGAGATGCCGATCTGACCGGGCATGACGCCCCAGAGCGCGCCGCCGTACATCAAGAAGACGGCGATGCTGCCGAGGATCGGCCAGACCTTGCGCTCGAAGATGCCGCGCGACAGCAGGTGCCCGAGGTAGCCGAAGATGAGCACGCTCGCGCCGACGTGGACGCTCTGCGCCGAGCCGATGAGCCACGTGCCGAGCCCGCCGACGAGCGCGGCGAGCGCGCTCACGGTGAACCAGTCGCGCGTGCGCCGCAGCATCACGAACCAGCCGAGCACGAGCAGCGGCAACGTGTTCGCGATCAGGTGCGTGAAGCTCGCGTGCAGGAGCGGCGCGAAGACGACGCCGACCAGGCCGAAGATCGACCGCGGGTGGACGCCGAACACGTCGAGCGACTGGCCGAGCACGGCGTTGACGATCTGGATGACCCAGAGCAGCCCGACGAAGCCGCCCAGGATCTTCGCCTGCGTCTTCACCTCGGCGCCGAGCGCGTGCGCGGCCTGCTTCGCGTCGTCGGTCACGCCACGAAGGTGGGGCCGGGAGTCCCCGGGCGCAACGCCCAGGGTCGCGATGTCCAGGTCGGGCGCTTGCGCACGGCGCCTGCGTTCCCTAGGATCGTCGTGGGCGTGGACCCATCGTGCGGCCGCGACCCGGAGGACACATATGTACGGTCAGCAAGGCGACGCGCGTGCAGTGCGCAAGGTCACCGTGCCCGAAATCCGCGCTCGCAAGGGCGGCGAGCCGTTGGCGATGGTCACGGCGTACGACTTCACGATGGCGAAGCTGCTCGACCAAGGCGGCGCCGACATCCTGCTCGTGGGCGACTCGCTCGGCATGGTGGTGCAGGGTCACGCGACGACCCTGCCCGTCACGGTCGAGGAGATTTGCTACCACGGTCGAGCCGTGGCCCGCGGCACGCGCCGCGCGCACCTCGTCGGCGATCTGCCGTTCATGAGCTTCCAGGTCTCGGCCGAGAAGGCGCTCGAGAGCGCCGGGAAGCTGATGAAGGACGGCAGCTTCGAGAGCGTGAAGATCGAGGGCGGCGAGGAGATCGCCGAGCACGTGCGCCGCATCGTCGCCGCGGGCATCCCCGTCATGGGCCACGTCGGCCTCACGCCGCAGAGCGTGCACGCCGTCGGCGGCTTCAATGTGCAAGGCCGCGGCGACAACGCCGCCGAGCGCGTGATCGACGCGGCGCGCGCGGTCGACGAGGCAGGCGCGTTCGCGATCGTGCTCGAGGCGATCCCCCCCGACCTCGCCGCCGAGATCACGAAGGCGGTGTCGGTGCCGACCATCGGCATCGGCGCCGGCGCGGGCTGCGACGGTCAGGTGCTCGTCTGCTACGACCTCTTCGGCATGTACCCGGATCTTCAGCCGAAGTTCGCGAAGCGCTTCGTCGAGGCCGGCCAGCTCATGGTCGACGCGACGAAGGCCTACGTGAACGAGGTGCGCGAGCGCACGTTCCCGGGACCCGAGCACTCGTTCAAGCCGAACGGCGTTCGCCCCGTGGCGCCGCGCGCAGACGAAGAGATCCCGCCGCACTGGCAGACGCACTGATCGAAGCGGGGCCGGCGCGTCAGTTCTTCTCGGGAGACGTGCTCGCGGTCGCGTCGGCCGGCTGGGGGCGCATGCGGGCGAAGGCGAGGATGCTCTTCACCTCGCTCACGGGCATGGTGCGGCGCCCGCGCACGTGATCGCCGTCGGCGCGGAAGACGATCGGATCGATGAAGTGCACGCGCAGCGCGGAGACGCCGACGCTCGTGGCCTCGTCGACCGCGTGCGTGAGATCGGCGGCGTCGAGCTTCGCCTGCTCGGCGCTCGTCGACTCGCCGTCGACGGCGATCTCGAGGCCGCCCTCGACGTCGAACGCGACGTCGGCGGAGATGCGCTTCATCGCCGCGGGCACGTCGACGTTGTTCTTCGCGCGGTGCAGCGTCTTGCTCGGGTCGAGCGCGTACATGACGACGGCCTCGGCGCCGACGGGATCGGGGAAGCCGCCCGACCTCGCGAAGCGCGGCGCCTCGGCGGCGCGATCGATCGGGAGCATCACGACCCACTTCGGCTCGACGAAGACGACGCGGCGGGTCGAGCCGTCGCGGAGCTCGACGTCGCACGCGTTCGGGTCGCCGTCGAGGAAGTGGCCCTTCGTGCGGCCGAGGTCGAAGAGCGCCTTGGCCGCCTTCTTCACGCGCTCCATGGGCACGTTCACCTCGCTCACCCACACGCCGCGCTCGGGGTGCTGGAGGTCCGGCGTCGTGCCGAACGAGCGCTCCACGTCGCGCTCGAGCTCGAAGCCCGTGCCCTCCCAGAACTCCTTCCAGTGGAACGTCTCGTCGAGCTGCTTGCCCATCGGCGAGGCGCGTACGCGGTCCATGTAGACGAGGATGCTCACGCGGCCCGCGACGATCTGCTCGGCGAGGTCGGCGGTGTCGTGGTGAACGACGGGCGCGGCGGGCGCGGGCGCGGCCTCGGGCGCGGCGCCGCCGCACGACGCGCCGAGGCACGCGAGACAAGCGACCAGGACGACCCCCCAACGCCGCATCGCCCTAGACCCTATCGCCGCGTCGTCACGCGTGCCAGGCCCGCTTTCCATGCCTCGTGTGGTAGCAGGAGGACATGAGCGACTCGCCGGGCAAGGTGGGCATCCTGGTCGGCGGCGGCCCGGCGCCGGGCATCAACGCGGTCATCGGGGCCGCGACCATCCGCGCCGTGCTCTCCGGCTACGAGGTCGTCGGCATCGGCGACGGCTTCAGCAAGGTCATGAAGGGCGACACGTCGAGCGCGCGCCGCCTGACCACGCCCGACGTGAGCCGCATCCACTTCCGCGGCGGCAGCCACCTCGGCATCTCGCGCGCGAACCCGACGAAGAGCGCGGAGCTGCTCGAGGCCACGGTCACCACGCTGCGCAAGCTCGACGTCGACAAGCTCGTGACGATCGGCGGCGACGACACGGCGTTCTCCGCGTCGCAGGTCGAGCGCCAGTCGAAGGGCCGCGTGCGCGTCGTCCACGTGCCGAAGACGATCGACAACGACCTCGACCTGCCGGGAAACACCGACACGTTCGGCTTCCAGACCGCGCGCCACATCGGCGTCGAGCTCGTCGAGAACCTCATGGTCGACGCGCGGACGACGAGCCGCTGGTACTTCATCGTCGCGATGGGCCGCAAGGCCGGCCACCTCGCCCTCGGCATCGGCAAGGCCGCGGGCGCCACGCTGACGCTCATCGGCGAGGAGTTCGCCGACGGCCCGATCAAGCTCTCGACGATCGTCGACACGCTCGTCGGCGCGATCGTGAAGCGCCTCGCCGCCGGTCGGCCCGACGGCGTCGCCGTGCTCGCCGAGGGCCTCGCCGAGCGCATGGATCCGAGCGACCTCGCCGCGCTCGCGGGCGTCGAGCGCGACGCGCACGGGCACGTCCGCCTCGCCGAGATCGCGCTCGGAGACATCCTGAAGAGCCGGGTGCAGGACCGCCTCGCCGAGTTCAGCGCCAAGGTGACCATCGTCGCGAAGAACATCGGCTACGAGCTCCGCTGCGCCGACCCGATCCCGTTCGACATGGAGTACTGCCGCGACCTCGGCTACTGCGCGGCGAAGTACGTGATCGAGGGCGGCAGCGCGGCGATGGTGAGCCTCTCGCAGGGCACGTTCCGCGCGCTCCCGTTCGACACGATCATGGACCGCGCGACGGGCCGCATCCGCGTGCGCATGGTCGACATCCACTCGGACCGCTACATGATCGCGCGGCGGTACATGCTGCGCCTGCGGCAGGACGACTTCGATCACGCGGCGGAGCTCGAGAAGCTCGCGAAGGTGCTCGGCGTCTCGAGCGAGCGGTTCGCCGAGGAGTTCGGCCACGTCGTCGACGACGAGCCGTACCCGCGCGCGTTCTTCCCCGACGACGGCGGCCTCGAGCCGAGCGTGCCCATCGGTCGCCGGTCGATCGCGCCGACGTGAAGCGGGCGCTCGTGGCCGCGTTCGCGCTCGTGGCGTGCGCCGACCACGCGGCGCCCGCGCGCGACGCCGACGTGCCCGGCATGATCGGCTACGAGGTCGACGCGACCGCGAGCGCCGTCGCCGCGTCTGCCTCGAGCGCGCCGCCGTCGCCGACCCCCACGGCGAGCGCGCCCGTCGACGCGCGCGCGTCGATCGAGCTCGCGCCGTCGCAGGGCGATCTGCCGCCGTTGCTCGAGCTCCACGCGGCGCGCGCGAAGGCGAAGGGCCTCACGCCGTACGTCGAGTTCTACGCGGACTGGTGCCCGCCCTGCAAAGCGCTCAAGCGCTACGCCGAGCACCCGCTCCTCGTCGACGCGTTCCAGGGCACGTACGTCATCCTGCTGAACGCAGACGACTGGGGCGACAAGGTGAGGGGCACGGGCTTCGTGTCGAAGACGATCCCGATCTTCTTCGCCCTCGACGACAAGGGCCGCCCGACCGGCCGCAAGACGACCGGCGACGCCTGGGGCAAGGGCAAGAGCACCCCCGAGAAGATGGCGCCCGTGCTCAAGGCCTTCTTCCGCGGCGGCTGATCGAGCGCTCGCGTCAGCGCTTGGGGCGAGTGTTCGACGCGAGCGGCGGCGGGGCGCACTCGGTCCCCGGCATCGCGGCCTCGGGCCCTTCGTCGACGGGCTCGCCGCGCTTGATCTTGGCCGCGAGCTCCACGGCGTCGACGATGCGGCCGTAGCCCGTGCAGCGGCAGAGGTTGCCGCTGATGGCGACCTTGATCTCGTCGCGCGTCGGCCGCGGGTTCTTGTCGAGCAGCGCGGTCGCGCTCATCAGCATGCCGGGCGTGCAGAAGCCGCACTGGCCGCCGCCCGCGCGATCGAAGCAGTCGAGCAGCGGGTCGGCGTGCGGCGCGCCCGCGAGCGACTCGACCGTCGTGA